>CALARE010000011.1 GCA_937888725.1 uncultured Alphaproteobacteria bacterium
TCTAAAAGTTCTTTAACAATCGTTTTGTAATTAAACCGTGTCCTTCTTCATAAAGAGCATCAAGTCTTTGATTGGTTGTTTCTGTTTCACTGAGCTCGCTGATTGATTTGATTAAATAATGTAATGCATCTATGGATGGATGCCTATGTTCAGATAATATAAAATCCCTCTGAGTAAAGCAATTTATGAAATGCGAAAATATGAGGTTAACCATTCTGAATTAATCACTTTTTTGCAATATGCAAAAGAAAATTCAAAAAACGGTTGTAAGTAAAAAACCTGTTTACTTCCCTGGGATAGGTCCGCGAGGTGGTCATGATGAAAGACAATAAATAAATTTTTTAGTAAAAGGACGCTCTTAATTTTCAATGGGTTTTAATTATTCTACCCGACTGTTTGAATGGTTTGTTGCAACGGACCTAACCTGTCCTTTTACAATAAGTTCAGGTGATGAATGAGATAAAAGTCTTTTTATTTCTTTATCTTTGACAACGTCAATAGGTCGTTTTCCCTCACTGTTTTGAATGCTTTTATCGGCACCGTTTTGAAGAAGTAGCTGTACCACCGCTATAGAGGGGTAATGGTGACAAGCATAATGTAATGCCGTATTGCCAATACCATTTTGTAAATTTATAATTTCGGGATGTTCTTCGCATATCTCTTTGATAAATGTCAAATTGTCGTCGCCATTTGGGATATAGCACATCAGCATGCTGATACCATTTTCATTTTGAGCCGTATAATCTATTGATTTATAAAATTCCGAATATCTTAAAACATCTTCAAAAATAAAAGGATTAGAAGTATTAGCGATGAGCGACCCTAAAACGGAAATGCCTTTGTTGTTTTTGACACTTAAATCAATTTGTTGTCCCGTAGCCTCACAAAAATCCTTTAATAAATCTTGATTGTATATCTTATCAGGACATACATCTGTATTGTAATGCCAAAAAGTATTACCATTTTCATCTTGGGAATTGATATTAAAAGAGCATTGATAAAGACCGTTGATATAATTTAGCGGATACCATCCGCATTGCATCTCATTTATAAACTCTTTTACTTTTTCTATATCTGTTTTTTTTGGCATACCGCAACCTTTTTTATTGATACAAATTAATACAAAAATTACATGAAATATATCACACTGATAAACGTTTGTCAATTTATTTTTTTATATGATTTTTACAGTAAAATAGCTTATAAATCATATGGATAATAATAAAATATTTGATTTTTTAATACAGAAATTAAATACATCAAAAGAATATGTGCCATTGATTAAAAATTATTTTATATTAAATCACTATATTAAATCATTATATTAAATCATTTTTATGAAAATAATTTTCTTTTTGCTCTTTTTTGTATGTTCTTTTCAGGTTACAGCTTCAGATCGTGGTGCCTGCCCCTCTTATGAATTCTCACCCCATCCGCCATTAAAAGCTTGAGTAAGGGAGCTTTTTTTATGGCGAGATAACAAGGGTGGGAGAAGAACTCATGGTAAAGTGAGTTCGGCGAGCCAAAAGCGAGCGACGCCGTTAGGCGGTCCGAATATATATGAGGATAAAAAATTTGTTTTAAGTAATCTAAGCTCTTTAAGTTTTATATCAAAAAAATCTCTCAACGCCATATAATACTTGACAAAAATATAAACATGTGTTAGAGTGAAAAAAATTATCTAGGGGAAAAATGACAATTCAAAAGTCATTGAGAAACAATTTGACAAAATTATTTCCTATGCCATTCTCCTAGAGTGAAAAAGGAAAAGAACCAACTCACCACAATTCCAGAAGGTAGGATGCATTAGGACATGTGAGGAGTGAATTTAGAAAGGATATAAATATGGAATTAAGAAATCATCCTGATTATTCTTATCGGAATGAACAAGTAAAAAATGGAGAAAGAAAACTCCCTACCCCCGCTGAATTTGTTGCAGTCAATGGGGTAATGCCATCATTAGATATTCGTTCTATTGATTGTTCATCTATGGATTTGAGCTGTTATGATAACAATAGGATTCTATTTGATGAAAAAACTATTTTCCCTACTGATAAAAGTAAAATGCCTAAAGATTTTATCCCTAAAGAAATTATGGAACAACATAAAAATCCAGGGCTTGGTATTCGTAATTTACATAAACAGGGGTTTACAGGAAAAGGCTTATCGGTTGCAATTATTGACCAAGAATTATCCCCACATCAAGAATACATGGATAATTTAGTTTTATATAAAGAAATTAGATATGACGACGATATCAGGTGTAAATATAATTATGGTTCTATGCATGGAGCTGCGGTATCTTCAGCTTTAGTTGGAAAAACTTGTGGCGTTGCTCCTGGTGCAAAATTATATTATTATAGTGCAGAAATTACTTCTGCAAATGGAAATAGTTCTTCAATCAATTACGCAAAAGCATTGAATGATATTTTAGATTTAAACAACCAATTAGAAGAAGACAAAAAAATACAAGCTGTTAGTATTTCTTGGGGGGCTATGGATATGGTTGAAGGAAAAGAAGATTGGGCGAAAGCATTTGAACGTGCAAAAAAAGAAGGACTCCCTGTTATTACAACGAACTTACCAGCAACATATGGTTTGCGCCTTGTTGGTTTAGGGCGTGATAACAATGCCAACCCAGAAAATGTTTCCAGTTACAAAGAAGGATATTGGCGACAAGGCCCAAATGCGTTTTCTTTAGGTGTTCCAATGGACAACAGAACATTAGCTTGCCCTCAAAGGAAAGATGCCTATGTTCATTATTGCCATGGTGGTTTAAGTTTTGCAACACCATTTTATGTTGGATTATTTTTATTAGCAAAACAGGCAGATAGAAATATTAGTTTGGAAAATTTTCATCAAAAAGCTCTTGAAACGGGTATTTATAAAAATGGCTTAGGAACAATAGCTCAACCAGAAAAAATTATTTCAGCAATTCTACGAGAAAGACAACTTCAACAACAATTTATTGCAGAAAAATTCAAACGGCAAAGATAGTTGTATTAAAAGAGTGTTTGTTTTCTTATTAAACAGCTGGATAAAAAACTGCGGTGATTTACTTTATAAAAACGAACCAATACCATTGATAGCCATTATCCCCTTAACCTTTTGGTTACAGGGGATTTTTG
>CALARE010000012.1 GCA_937888725.1 uncultured Alphaproteobacteria bacterium
GGAGCCAGCCCGCCAGCACCACACGCCACACACAGGAGCCAGCCCGCCCCGCAGGAGTCCACACACACTACACGCCACACACAGGAGCCAGCCCGCCACACAAGAGCCACGCCCCACACACGCCTCGCAAGAGCCAGCACCACCCCACAAAAGGCGTACCTCGGGCTATTTATGGTGCCTTATTTTATTCATCTGTTTTAAGGCGTTTATATTCCATCAACAAATCAACAATTTCCTGATGTTTTTTCTTTTTTGCATAGGATAAGGCTTCTTCATAGATGCTTTTTTCAACCGCTAAATTTTTGCCTTTTTCAAGCAAAAATGCAACCATCTCTTTATTGTTAAAATAGCTCGCATATCCTAAATCAGACACCCCATCTTTTCTTGTTTCAATTTTAGCCCCTCTTTCAACGAGTAATTGAGCAATTTGATTATGCCCATTTGAAATAGCATATTTTAAAGGGGTATTCCCATTACACGCCCCATCATTTGGGTCAAGCCTGGCATCTAACAACCGCCTTACCATCTGTTCATGCCCTTTTTGAACGGCTATGACAAGAGCCGATTCTTGTTCCTCACCCACACAATGGGTCACATCTAGTCGATTACTCATTAAGATGTCAAAGATATCTTGATATCCAAAATAAATCGCCACAAACAAGGCATTAATCCGAGAATTAAGAGACTCAACCAAACTTTTAGGATTGTTTTTATCCAATTTAAAATGAAGAGACAACGGTTTTAATTCATCCCGATACAGATACACATAATGACGTAATCCGCAGCCGCATGTTTCAACAACATAACCTTCATAATAACCCGTTCGTGCCATTTTTGCCAGCTTATCCGCCTCAATTTGTCTTTCTTTTTCCGTCCACGCTTCATAAATCAATTTAAAAAGAGGTGTCTCACCAAGATAGGTAGCTAACAATAACGAATCGACCCCCGCCTTATTTCTTGCCATCACATCAGCCCCTTTGTTCAACAACATTTGAACCATCGGGATATCTTTATTTAAAACAGCCTGATGCAAAGCACTTTGTGCGTTTTGATAACGTTTATTCACATCAGCCCCTTTGTTTATCAATCGTTGAGCCTGTTGAACATCACCCGTTTGAACGGCCTTCAAAAAATCTTGCTCTAACAAGCGTTTTTCAGGATGGTCTAAATAATCAATTTCTTCAAACACATCTGGATACACCTCATAAAAGGTTGAAAAGGCATGTTCCCCCGTTTTTGTGTTTTTATCAATCCCCTTTTCTAAAAACAGCCGAATCATGGGGATATCCTTATTTTTAAAGGGGATATGTGCCACATTTACTAAAAAAGATTTATCCTTTTCTTTCAATGCCAACAATTCTTTTTGCAACACAGGGTGCTTGTATTCATACGCATATTGAAACAAAAGTTCTTCTATCTGATATTGTTCCCAACCGCCGATGAATGTTGAGCCCTCCCTCTTTTCATAATGATACATCATATCCAGATTTAATTTTTTAACCTCCGCCAACACTTGAGGCAATATCTGGGCAATCTCTTGTCCATTTGATTGATTAAATATGTTTAAAATCATACCCAATAGCGGGGTTAAATCTTGATACACGTCATGCAACAATTGGAGCTTTTCTTGATTATTTTGTAATATAGCCCAATAAAGTGTATCTGCAAATTGATCGGTTAAAAAATTTTCTTTATCCCGCTCAACCAATGCCTTAAAATGTTTATGAACAAAAGAGTCTTTATTTAATAAAAACTTTTTTGCATCAATATCGCTAAAATTAAAAATGGCTCCTTTTTCAACCGCCTTATCCACAAAAAATGACAGCGTCCAACTATCTTCTTTTAAAAAATAAGCATGCAACAATTCCCTCTTCAATCGGGGGTTCTTTTCAAAATCAAGCGTATCCATCACAAATACAAGAGCCTCTTTTGCAGCTTTCTCTTTGATGAAACTGTCCGCCGTAAAAGCCTCATATTTAACAACGTTGGTATATGAATAAACAAAACTTTCTAAAACATCTTGTCGCAAGTGGGCATATTGCTCTGTTTCATCTGAATTAAACACCAATTGCACCACTTGTTTGGCAAAGTCTTGATTGCCCTTATCCTTTAAAAAGTCAACCAAAGCCATCTGAAACGAACGGCCGCTATTTTGGAAAAAAATATCTATATTTTCTTGAATTAAATGAATATCTTTTTTTTCTAAATAAGAATAGATTTTATTTTTCATAACAACCACAGATGAAGGGATCAGATATGCCTCCACCCAATCCCTTGTTTCAAAATACGCTATCACCGCTTTATCTATCAAGAAACGCAGGTTTTCTTTTGCCTCCATAAAAGTATGGGAGAGGATTTTTGGGTCATTAAGATAAAATTCCCCCACCAAATTGTTGTGATATAACGGCTTTAATAGCTTGTTTTTTAAGGTAACCTCTTGCTGTTTTTTTAAACTTAAATAAGGGGGCATTCCCTCTTTTTTTGCCACACGATAATCAATCATACACGCTGTTACAAAGGCTAAAAAAATCACCTGTTGCACACCAGATAATAACTTTTTTTTCATCAAAACCCCCTTCATAGATGCTTTTTTTTATAGCATACTTTTTTCTTTTTCCTAAAACAAGAAAATTTTAAAACTTTTTTTGCTACGGGTCTTGATTTTTTATTATACTAATCATACATATAGTACATATCGTATTTTTTAACCACAATTTCATCACAAAAACTTTTTTATAGGAGAAAACATGCCTTACACAACTTCTGGAACATTCGAACGATTACATAACTGGGAAGAAGACCGCATCAACGGCATTGAGATTGTCACCGATCATCATGATGCCGAAGATGATAATTTTGCTTCAGGCCTTTCTATGGCTCTTGTCAAAGATGGGCGTTCCCCCATGGAGGGCAACCTCAACATGGGCGGACATCGCCTTATTGGCTGTGCCAAAGGGGTTAATTTAACAGATGCCGTAACACTTGAACAGTTGGAAAATGCAAATTCCAACTTTGTCCCGATTGCGGGTGACTGTATCATCCAAGATACCAAACGATTTGACGCATCGCCTTTGGTGCCAACGCTTAATTCAACTGATAAAACACAAAAAACGGCTAATACCCTCTTTGTGCATCAAACCATTGACCAAGCCTTTCAAGACAAGCAAAATGACTATTTAAGCCCTGTTTTCCCAACATATGAAACCGTAACTGCCATCAAATCAGGTTATCAAACCGAACAAGCAGGCTATGTGATTTTTTCACTCCCGCCTCGCATGGTTGGGAACATTCAAATCGGTGCGTTTAAGCAAAGCTTTTCCTATAGCTACAACAACACGCAACCAACGCTTGCCATTTTTCCCATTGCCAAAGGCGTAACGGTTCAATTTTCGGGCTGTTCCGCCGTCTTTACATCAGCATTTTAAAGGAGATTTTTCATGAGTTTTCACTTCACAAAAAACAGTATTACCCTCACACAAGGCGATACGCTCACAATCCCCGTTGATTTTCATCAACCCATCGATGGAGCCACTATTCGCATCCAAGTTTATCAAGCCAACAAAATCGAACCTGTGATTGATAAAACCATCACCAACCACACGGACCCTGAACAGGGCAAAACAGTTCTTTTAATTGAAAAAGAGCTGACAAACATACCCGCTGGGGAATATCAAATTCAAATGACGATTACGTTTTTAGATGGCAATCGTTATACGTTTTATCCCCCCAACCCTGCCACACAGGCTAGTTTTCACATCATTCCCGCCATTTTATTTTAAGGAGGCATCATGAGCATTATCCATTCTGAAAATCAAGACGGTATATCTGTCACCATGGGACAAGAACCCATCAATTTAAACGTTGCTGGCATTTTTGTTCGCAACGGCTTAGATGAAATTAAAGGCTACATTCAAACAGAAGGTAAAGCCGAACTTCAAGAAATCATCCGCCAATCTGGGGCTGATTTTGACGCTCAAATCAACGCCTATAATGACAACGCCTTTTGGCAGACGGAGCTTTTCAACCAAAACGCTTTGGAACAATCCAATTACGTTGCAGAAGAAGCCATCTATTGGGCAACCGCCCCGATTGATGAAAATCCCATGGGGTCCGCCAAATATTGGGCTGAACAAGCAAAAATCAATTATCAAGAGGCACTCGCCCTCACCGATACAATTAATAACGAGGAGGTTTAAATGACAACAAAATTAATGAAAAAACTCTCTTATTTAAAAGAAACAACCGATCAAATCAGAGAAAACCTGTCCAAAAAAGGGGCCTCGATCACGCCCACAATGACCTTGCGTCAAGTAGCTAACGAAATTGACAATCTTAAAACAAACGAAAATAAAGCCACCAAGCATTTAAGCTGTGTGTCTAACCAAAAAGAGAAAAAAGCGTTCCTCGTTCCGCATTTTAAAGCGGGGGCGAGCCATTTGCCTTTGCTCGGTTCTTTTGAGGCAACAATCGGTATGTATGGCACCGCAAATGTCGCCTTTTGTCATAAAGATACGTTTGCCATTCATCAAACAAACAACGGCTTTATGGTCTATCAACAAACAGACAATCAGACCTTTAAACCGCTTTATGCTGGCTCGACCTCTTTGGTCAGTGAGGGCTTTTCAAACCCCACAGATGATGATTGTCTGACCACCTGTTATTATAAAACAACAGACACCTTTATTCCAACGGGGAGCCTGTCTTACCCATCAGGTGGATCGGATTCTTCATTTTACCGTTCCTATCTGTTGTGGGACGCCTCAGGCACCTATTTAATCAACACACAAAATCGCACAACAGGCATTGATATTTTAAAGCTAAATAAGGCTGAAGATGGCACCTATCACTACACGCTTGCCAACACGTTTAATACGTCAACGCTTGAGCGGGTTGGTTATAACTTTCATTATGCCCCGTCGGCTCTTACTTGCCCAAATACCTTTTGTTTATCAGGGAGATACATCTTTCAAATCGACCCAGAAACAAACGCCCTCACCTATCAAGATATGCAGGCGGTGTCTTTGCCTGTCGCACTTGAAGACGGGATTATTTTTTATGGTGCCAACTTTTTTATCACAAGGAATTCTTCAAGCACTTCAGCCACCTTTACCTTTATTAAAGCAACCCCCATTGATGAGGCTTTGGCTGAAACAGAGGCAGGCTTTTGGCAAAACCCAAGCAATTACACCTATGAAATCTTGCATCAAGAAGAAGGCGTCAATCTCCCCACAACCCCCTTGCATGTGGACAAATGGGGCTATGCCTCCAGCAATAAGGCAAGCAAAGACCACTATATCCGCCCATTGAAACATAAAATTGAGGGAATGGCTGATTTTGATTATTGCCTGTGCAATCACGCTGGCACGCCCATTTACGGTGTCTTTTTTGACTTAGATGTGTTCATCAGTCAAAACATGGCCTCTAATGACGCCCCTATTTTATGGCAAAAAAATGCCTCCACCAACCGTTTTGAGGCAGAAGAACGTCTTTGCACCCTGAGAGGCGGACATTATTTTTCAGAATACGGGTATGGTGTTTTTTATAATGGCAGTTCGACAAGAGAATGCCATTTTGAAAACAGCCAACTCTCACCCACCTCATTTAGCCATTATCAAGGCTGGACAGCGGAGTTCTTTTTTAAAAACGGCTCAACACAGGCAACTTATTCATCTTCCACACTCGATATTAAAATGTTTAAAGCCAATGGGTTAAGTTTAAGCGTCAATCCCAATCGTGACATACAAATTAATGACTCACTTATCTCCCATTTAAGAGATAATAAAATCACACGTGTCGAAGATGACGGCTCATTCACCACCTTTACCGCAAAAGGCGTAACCTATGGCTCTAGCTATCATTTTGTGGTTGAAATTGCGGGGCAACTTATCGCCATTTGTTCAACGGGCTATCCCTCAAATGATTCAGAAAATGGGTGCGAGACGTATCTGATTACCCTTGACGAGGCAACAAAAACCTTTACCTCCACACCCAATGGTGTTTGCCGTCTTTCTCTTTCAAGCACTTATTGGAACTTTGCCCGCAAAATCCATAACACAGATTGCTATATCTTAAAAAATGGGAATATCCTTGCCCCTTATCAAGGCTCCCCAGATGGCGTTTTGCATCTGATGGAATGTAAATTACCCCAAGAAGTGTTGGATAAAATGGGCAATGACACCACCCAATATGTGCAAACATTTTATGATGGCTCGGTCGCATTGGCTCTTTATTCAAGCAAAAAAACCCTCCTCTTTTTCCCCGCATGGGACAATCAAACAGGGACGCTTTTGCTCAAAGAGGGAACCCTCGTTCAAGAATTTGACCCTATCGATTTGGGCGAATATAAGGGATATCGCCTCTTTTCCCCTTTCAAGCGATATCAATTTAGCTCTTATGGCACGTTTTATTACATTGGTTATACGCCCTTTGATGATGCGTTGGATGATCAAACAACCCTCACCCATATTGAGAGCGTTAAAACCACCTTTCCCCACAGTGCCACAACTTGCACCCTAACGGGCAAGGCTGAAACGGTTAATGGTGCTCTGTTTTGTTTTTGTGATGCCTAAATGCCTCATTTAAACTTGACTGACACTTGGGCTCTTTGATAACCTCCTCACTCCCAAAGTGCGATAGCACTACTTTAACCATTTCTTCACCAGCGTTAAAAGAGTTAAAACCAAAAACTACCTCTCAATCTTTTTGTCGTGTTTTTAACTCACTGACCCTCGGGCTCCTTTTATGATTGAAAGGTAGAATGTTTGTTTTAACTCTTTTAACTCACAGGCGGTCAAACATTTATTTAAACGAAAGGAAAAATCAAATGTCTTTTTTTTCAAAACCCCGTTCGCCATTGGGGTATTATATGGCAAATAAAACACATGACTCCTATGGGGTCGATCATTCAAATTTTTCAACACGGGACGAACTCGAATATCAGTGGGCTCGAATTGAAAAAGAGCAATCCTTAATGGAACAAGAAGATACGCTTGGTTTAAGCGATAACTACACGCAATATGGCACCAATTTTTGGGGTACAGACCCTGAAAATAACTATGGCTTTGGGTATTCATCATTAAAACCAGAGACGTTTCAATCAGCTTTATCTATTCAGAAACAAGCACAACTGTCACCCCAATTAGAAACACCCGATATATTGGATGCAAATGCACTTACGCCCGACACATTGGGTGAAAAGCAACCAAGCTGGTTGGATGATATTTTGGTAGCACAAAACCAATTGCAAAATGGCTCGTTTGGG
>CALARE010000013.1 GCA_937888725.1 uncultured Alphaproteobacteria bacterium
AAAAAAGGCACCCTTTCTGGGTGCCCTTCTTTTTTTGGTTGCGGGGGTGGGATTTATTCGCTATCGCTCACCCTAAAGGGCTGTCTCGCTTTCACTCGACATTAGCTCCACTCTCGTTTCGCTCGAACCTCACGACCCCTCTGGAGGTCGTATCCTCAAACCCACCATACAACCAACAAAAAAAGGCACCCTTTCTGGGTGCCCTTCTTTTTTTGGTTGCGGGGGTGGGATTTGAACCTCACGACCTCCAGGTTATGAGCCTGGCAAGCTACCGGACTGCTCTACCCCGCGATAATATGGTTAATATACAATATTGGATACAAAAAGTCAATAGTTTTTTCTCATATTTTTTAATTTTTTTTAGAAACACAAAAAAAATGAAAGAGATATACTTTTTTCACTTGCTTTTTTATTGAGCTCAGTCCATATTAAAGCTGTATTTCATTTTTTTGAAGGAGTTTTATATGAAAAAACAAATCGCTACAATTGTTATGTCATCTGCTCTTTTGCTTTCAGGTTGTGCTAGTTGGTGCGATGAATGTGCAGATGGGTCTTGTGAAGTAACATCAAAAGTTGTTCTTCCTGCAAATGCTTTGTTTGCTTTTGATTCTGCAGAATTGTCAAGCAACGATATTCACGCATTATCACCAGTTGTTGAAAGAATGACTGCTGATAAAGCTGAAAAAGTCACAATCAAAGGTTACACAGATAGCACTGGTCCAGAAGCTTACAACCTTAAATTATCAGAACGCCGTGCTCAATCTGTTGCATCATACCTTGAATCAAAAGGCGTATGTGCATCTCGCATCACAACAGAGGGTTATGGTGAAACAAATCCTGTTGCTTCAAATGATACTGCTGCAGGTCGTGCACAAAACCGTCGTGCTGAGGTTATCACTTACAAATAATAGTCATTTGTATCAAAAAAAAGCGGGAAATCCCCGCTTTTTTTTATTTGTAAAAAATTATAATAAAAGTATTTATTTTTTTTTGTCACTATGTTATAATTAATATATGAGGAGACAAAAAATGAAAAAATTTCTTTTTTTATTTACTTTTTTGTGCTGTTCTATGCCAGCAAAAGCTGATTTTTCTGATGGTGAAAAATTTTTTGAACAGCAAGATTATTCTCGTGCATTTTCAGAATTTTTACCACTGGCGAATAGTGGCGATTTTCGCTCTCAATATTATGTTGGCTATTTATATTTGAATGGCCTTGGTGTTTCACAAGATACACGAGAAGCTGTTCGTTACTTAATAGAATCAAGTAATAAAAACTATGATATGGCACAATCGTTGCTGGCATTTTTATATGATGAGGGTCACGTCGTTCCTCAAGACAAAGCAAAAGCCATGGAACTGTATAAATTAGCTTCTGAACAAAACAATGCCTCAGCTAATTTAAATTTGGGCGTTATGTATTATAATGGAACCAATGTTGAAAAAAATCATGACACCGCATTAGAATATTTTAAAAAAGTACCTTTAAATGAAAAACCAATTGTAGCACGCTATATCGCTGATATTTATCTAAACAATGTTGCGTTGCGTGATTATAAGAGCAGTCTTTATTACTACTCTATTGCAGCTTCAACTGGCGATTTAGATGCTTTTTTTGCATTGGGCGAAATTTATCGAAAAGGATTAGGGGTCCCTAAAAACGTAACCAATGCGCTTCCATATTATAAATATGCCGCCTCTCGTGGATATGCTCCAGCTCAATATATGCTGGGGATTATTTATGCCAATGGTGATGGCGTCACAAAAGATCTTGGAAAGGCATTTGCTTGGCTGTCATTTGCAGCTGAACAAAAGTTTATTAATGCAGAAAAAGCAATTGAACAGATTTCTACAAGTATGTCTATTTCAGATTTTGACCAGGCCCGTCGTCAAATCGCACTTATCCAAGACAATGAAATGGGGAAAATGCCAATGCCCGCCATTGTAAAAGTTTCACTTAAAGAAGATAAATCTAAAAATAATCAGAAAAAAAGACGCAGAAGAGGCGTACGTTCTAGGAGGGATAAATGATTTCTCATTTATTTAAAAACTTATTTTCATTTAACATCGCCAGTTTTACAGGTATCATTGTGGGATGGGTTTTATTTACAACCTACACAGGTTCAATGCCTTTACCACCACTTCTTTTTTCTCAAGAACTTTATTTTATGGGTTTTCTTGGTGTTTGCCTTTTTCACTTCTTTTTATGGGTATTGTTTGACAAGGCAAGCTTTTATAACATAAAAAATCGATTGAAAGATTTGCTAATAGATTATATCGTATTAATGGTCGTAACTATTTGTTTTTGTGCCATGAGTTTTTTAATCGCAACATTTTATTAAAATGTTATTTTATCTTTCGATAAGCTGATTTAAAATTCAAAGGCTTCAAGTCACCATTTAAGAATCTAAGTGTATTCTTTTTAAGGATATTTCGTTGAGGTGTATTCGACTCAATATTTAAACTTGCCAAATAGGCATCATATTTTTTAAATAAACCTCTGTCTTTAAGGGTAACAGAAATAGGCGTCACATTGGCATAAAACGCATAAAACAAACCCACATTTTTATTTGAAAATGGTTGCACATTCACTTTAAAATCAACATCAATTAAATCTGGATTTAAAATCTGCCCATATACAATCAAATTATCTTTCTTTGGTTTTATAATAAGTGAAACATCAAATTTTACTTCATCAATATTGGACAAAGCCAAACTTTGCAAAGGTTTTTGAAAGGAATCTGCTATCGGTTTATACTCACTTAATGATTGAAGAATATTAATGTTATAATTTTTCGCCAATGAATTTAAAACATGAATATGCACATTAAAAAAACGCACATGCAAAAAATCACTTTGTTGCTTAACAATCACTTTTTCAATTGAATGATCAAGAGCTAAGTTTGGAAAAGTAACATTGTAAAAAATCAATCCTTTCCCAAAAAAAGGATGAGAAATATTCTTATAATTTACATCTTGCTTTGATAATTGATACGATTTAAACAATTTTGCAACGGACCTTTTTGTTTGAACCTGTTGATAAAAGAAAAAAAGTCCAAAAGCAAATAAAATTATAACCAAATATGTATAAAACACTTTTGTTTTATTAAATGTAGATTTTTTTTGGAATCGTTGAGAACGTTGTTGTTTCATTTTACATCCTCACATTTTTCATTTGAACAAGAATCAATCGATTTTGCCCGTACAACACCATGATAAGATGTTGGCGAATTGTTACAATCAAGACTGCCAGATATTTTATACCATCCCGTCTTTAAAATCTTTCCTTTTAAAACGAGGGAAAGAGGAAGATCAAGATAACTCTCTTTATTCGTATGATGCACAACCTTGCCAACAAAAGAAACATCAACAGATGATTTTTTAACCTTAGATAAAACACATAAATGCATAATGGGTTCTTCTAATTGCTTTATTTTTTTTTCTTGGTGCTGATAACTTTTTTGTGGTACTGGAAATGAAAACAGGTCACTTTTTTTCTCTACCGACACATTTTTTGCTTCTCCTTCATCTTCAGCATCAAAAGTAATTGCATGATTCGTTTTTAAAATAGGTTCTTCATTTTTATCATCCTGAATTAAAATTTCATTTTTTTCCATCAACGAATCCGAAAATGATGTAGCATGTCTTTTTTCTGTTACATTTTTAAATGGTAATAAATCAATTTTTTTTGATAATGCTTTCCTCAAGTTATCCAAATCATGCTCATTTGGAGAAATAATATCTTCTAAATTTGCAACTTCAACCGTTTTAGCATAATGTCCAGACTTTTTAAGTGCTTCCTCCTGCCAAGTATCTTTACTTGTATGACTTTTCAAATCAATTTCTGAATAAAAAACGATATCTTCCTGTTTTGGTTCAATGACAGGACTAACAAAAAGCATTACTTTATCTGCAATCGGACAAACTGAGCGAACATGTTTTTCAATATTTTTATAAACAAGCTGTTGCCTTTTTTTATTTGCAAAGGCTGGTATCTGATCTGTCACAATTAACAAACGGAATGGATCGCAAACATGAAAACTACCATACTCACCATTTTGATTTTTTGTTGCGACCATTTGTCCAATATAATCCATATCATTTAAATCATCTTTCGCAAGCAAAAATGTTGCTTTTTGAACACCCAATTCTTCCGAAAAACGAGTTAAAAAAGGAGCATCAACAAATGCATCTCCAGTCCAATAGCCATGAGAAAAATAACCATATACTTTTTCAGTCGGACGTGAAAATGCATCATAAATTGTTATATCATGATATCCATCAAGCCAACCATCATCAGGACAATTCAAATGATTTGTTGTAAAAAACCAACCTTTAACGTTTTTTTCTGTCAAATAACGCATACGACATGTACCATCTTTAGATGAAATTTGCTGTTCTTCCAACAAAAAAGCATGTGCAAAAGGCATTTGCCAGCAAAAAAACATAACCAAAAATAATAGAAAAACAAGATTTCTTTTCATAACCTATATTATACGAGTCTTTAAAAAAAAATCAACAAAAGTTTTTACGTTTTTTTAGCTAGTTCTCTTTCGGAAGGACCATACAATCCATTTTTTTACGTTTTAATTTTCTACACACATTTTGTGCGGCCTTTTTAGAATAAAAACCATAAATGCGTGAACGATAAAATGTATTGTTTGAAGGGGTTAAAATTTGTTTATTGCGAATATTTAAAAATTTCAATGCTTTTTCTGCTTGGAGATAAGCAGTTTCTTTTGTGGAAAATGCTCCAACTTGAACCCCCCACCCTTTTGGTTTTTCATTCTCATTTTGAGATGTTGTTTGTGGTGTGAACTGATTGACTTTTACAATTTCTTTTTCAACAGATTGCTTTTCAATGTCTTTTGATGTGTTTTCTTCTATTTTATGAATATGCTGTGGAATATAGCCATCCATCTTAGTTAAAGAATTTTCTGTTTTTGAGTTTTCAGTTATATTTTCTTCTTGTTTCTTTTCAGCATCTTCCTCAGCTTTTATATTGCTTCCTTGTTCAATAAGAACATCTTTAACAACTATGCTTTCTGCTGTTTTCTTTTCTGCTAAAGAAATTTGATTACCAATATAATTTTCTGCCGCCATAGCTGGTTTAGAGGCAAATGGATTTAAAGCCAATAATTTACTTCTATCAATATGCTTATTTGTTTTAACCACTTTATCTAATCGCTCTGCCATAATTTTTAAAAAAGGCGTCATATCAGGTTTATCCAAAACAGCCTGTTTATTCAACAAGTTTTTCCCGTTTTGAGTTGTTTTTTTCTTTTTGATATAAGAAAACCCTCGATCCAATAATCTCATTGCTTGGCGATCACGCAAAGCAACTGTATCCTGTCCGATTACAACTGAAACAAGGCGATTATCATTTCGTTTTGCTGTCGATATAATATTATACCCTACCGCAGAGATATAACCTGTTTTAAGACCCTCAGCACCTCTATATTTTTTTTGCACATGATTGTGCGAGCGATATGTCTTGCCTTTATAAACAAAATTCCTTTTTGAAAAAAGTTTATAGTGATGCGGAAAATGATGTATCATTGCCATCGCTAAAATTGCCATATCCTGTGCCGTTGTGACTTGTTCCTTATTATGTAAACCAGATGCATTTTTAAAGGTTGTATTTTTTAATCCTAATGTTTTTGCCGTTTCAGTCATCATTCTAGCAAACTCATCCTCATTAGGGGCCAAAGCTTCAGCAAGAACAACAGCAACATCATTTGCCGAAATGATAATAAGAGCCATAATCGCATCTTTAACAGAAATTGTCTGTCCTGCTCTAACATATAATTTCGAACGGGGTTGTCTTGCCGCTTTTAAAGATACAGGCAACCGATCATCCATTTTTAAGATACCTTTATCAATGGCACTAAAAGTTAAATAAAGCGTCATAACTTTTGTCAAAGAGGCAGGATACTGTTGCACAGTTGCATTTTTAGATGAAAGAATAAGCCCACTTTTTGTATCCGCGACCAAAGTGGAAACATTCGCACTTGCTAAAAGTGGAAACACACAAATAGATGCAAAAACAAGCAATCTAAAAAAAGACATTTTTCCCCGTGATTTTTAGTCTCAATTAACTCCCTTGTAAAAATGATTATAAATGCTTTTATTTTTTTTTACAACAAATAATCGTTGATTTTAGTATATTTTTTTATAATACTAATATTATGCAGAAAAAAAATGAAAAAAAAGGCGTCAATTTTTTAAAAGAAAAAGTAAAAACTATTTCTCACAAAGCAGGCGTTTACCGTATGATTGGTGAGAATGGAAAAGTTCTCTATGTTGGAAAAGCCAAAAATTTAAAAAACAGATTACTTAATTATACAAGACCCGAAAAATTATCTTATCGCATTCAGCAAATGGTGAATGAAACTATTGATTTAATTGTTATTGAAACTGCTGGCGAAACAGAAGCTTTTTTACTTGAGAATGATTTAATCAAAGAATATCATCCTTACTATAATGTATTATTAAAAGATGATAAGAGCTATCCATATATTGTTATCACAAATGATGAGTACGCAAGATTGATTAAATATCGTGGAAACAGACGGATAAAAGGCTCATACTTTGGACCATTTTCATCTGTATATGCTGTTAGACAAACTTTAACAGAGTTACAAAAAATTTTTGGATTAAGAACATGTACTGATTCTTATTTTAAGAACAGAACAAGACCCTGCCTTTTATATCAAATTAAAAGATGTATGGGACCATGCTGTAATTGTGTAACAAAAGAAATTTATCAAGACCGTGTCAATGATGCTAAAGCTTTTATGCGTGGTGAAAAAACAGATATTCAATCTAAATTAAAAAAAGAAATGGATGCTTATTCCGAACAGATGGAATATGAAAAAGCAGCCATTATTCGTGATAAAATTTTGGCACTCAATCAAGTTCAAAATACAGATTCTCAAATTATCTTAAAACACACTGATTTAGTTGCATTTTATGTTAACGGCACAATGGCTGGCGTTGAAATTTTCTTTTATCGTGGCGGACGAGCCCAAGGCAACATTTTTCACATATTAACAGATATTGATGACGTACATCCCGAGGAGTCTTTAGCATCTTTTTTAATGCAGTTTTATGATTCAATTGTTCCACCTAAATATATATTATTGTCTTGTGATGTCCCCACGGGTTTATCTGACGCCCTATCTGCAAAAGCATCCTTTTTGGTTCATGTCGAAAAGGCTCCTACGCGTGGTGCAAAATCAAAATTAATGCAACAAGCACTTCAAAATGCCAAAAACAGCTTTATCCGACAAGTAAATGAAAAAGAAATTAACGAATCTGTTTGGGATGAATTACGTCACCTATTACAACTTGAAAGATTGGATAAAGTTGAAATTTATGACAACAGCCATATACAAGGAACAGCCGCCGTTGGTGCTATGGTTTGTGCAAGTATAAACGGGTTTGAAAAAAATAATTACCGTCGTTTTAATATCGATGGAACAATGGCAAAAACAAATGATGATTTTGGTATGATGAAAGAAGTAATGTACCGTCGGTTAACACGCGGATTAAAGGAAAATAATCTTCCATCAGCAATGCTTATTGATGGTGGTAAAGGGCAACTTTCATCAGTTTTAGAAATGATGGAAACGTTGAATGTTAAAAATGTTGCTGTTTTAGCTGTTGCAAAAGGTGAAGAACGTAATAAAGGAAAAGAAACACTTTTTTTAGGTTCAGATCCACAAACACCCATTCACCTTGATTTAAAAAGCAATCTCATCCATTTAATTCAACGATTAAGAGATGAAGCCCACCGTTTTGCAATTGGGTCTCACCGTAAACGTCGTGCTCAAAATATGTTTCATGAAACATTATTAGATATCGAAGGAATCGGTAAAAAAAGAAAAAAAGATTTACTCGCCCATTTTGGCTCTCCTAAAGCAATTGCAGGTGCATCCATCGAACAAATTATGAAAGTTGAAGGAATAAGTGAAAAAATTGCAAAAAAAATATATACATTTTATCATGATTAGGTTATAACTATAAAATATAGTTAAAAAGTGAGGTATACGATGGTCAAAAAAAATAAACCAATTGGAAAAGAGGCAATAACTGCCAAAAAAGAGATAAAACAAGACGTTGAAAATCAAATTACTGAAAATACGGATATGAAACAAAACGAATCGCAAAAGAAACCTTTGGTAAATAGACAGGTTGTTGAAAAAGTTAAAAAAGATGTCAAAAAACAAATGAACATTCCCAATTTACTCACACTTTTTCGTATTTGGGCAATTCCAGGGATTGTACTAACATTCTTTTTTAATAGTGCATCAGCGGCTTGGCTTGGCGTATTATTGTTTGCACTTGCGGGAATCAGCGATTATTTAGATGGCTATTTAGCTCGTCACTGGAATCAATTATCCCGTTTCGGTCGTGTATTAGACCCTATTGCTGATAAATTGTTGGTTGGTGCAATGCTATTAATGTTAGCATATACAGCTCGTTTAGGTGATTGGGGGATTATTCCTGCTGTTGTGATTTTGTGTCGTGAAATTTTAGTTTCAGGTTTGCGTGAATTTTTAGCTGAAATTAAAGTGGGCTGTCCTGTAACCCGTTTAGCAAAATGGAAAACAGCATGCCAAATGATGGCATTACCTGTTTTAATGGTTGCAGAACCAACATTTAGCGGTCCTTATCATGATACATTATATGTAATCGGTCATCTAGCTTTATGGGGTGCTGCTATATTAACCGTTATGACGGGATATGATTATTGGAAATCTGGTCGCCGTTATATGGAAGATTAATTCTTCTAAAAACTCCTAATACCGCATACAAAAATATGCGGTATTTTTTTATGTATGCCCATACAAATTAATATAATAACTTTTGTATTTTTCTTTTTTAGAATCGCTACATAACTTTTATTTAACTCCTCTGTTTTTAAGCACTAAATGCAAGACTAGCTCTAAAAAAGTGTGCCCCTTATTTCAATAAGACACACACTTTTTCAAAGCTAGAATGTTTTTTAGTGCTTAAAAACGCCATGCAACTTCGTTTTACAAAAAGAGTTTTAAAAGACGATGTGCTATATAAAAACTTAGTGGCGAAAAAAAGCGGTCAAAAGGGGTAGAATAGCCTTCGGCCACAGTGTGCC
>CALARE010000014.1 GCA_937888725.1 uncultured Alphaproteobacteria bacterium
CGTCTAAATTTCTAAAACAATGTTCTCTCACCTGTTCTAAATGTGGCAAAATAAGGGCTTGAACCGTTTTCAAATGGTTCAAGCAATTATCCCCTGTTTTTTCAAGATGGGGGAGATAAACCTCTTTCAGCTTAGGGCAATCCTTGACATTTTCAGCCCCCATTTCTATTAAATTGGGGAAAGAAAGACTTTCTAACCCGTCAAATCCTTTAATTGTCTCAGGTTCCAGATATTTCACTTCATTTAAACAAAGGCGTTGAAGTCTTCTTTCTTCAAAATGAAGTGCCTCTTTTCCATCTAAAAGAAAGGTTGTTGTTCTAAGTGGCTTATATTGATGCACAATTTCAATTTTTTGAGCCTTTTTCATTTCAGCCACGATATGTCCCCAAAGCATATCTAAATACCGATCAAACATTTGACTTAATATATTTATCACAATACCTGTATTGGCCTCAACCTGCATCTGAGCCGAAAAAATAGCCCCTTGATACAAATTTTTAATCCTTGTTAATTTTGGCACATACATTTTTGCATTCATAAAGCTTGCTTCGCCAATTTCTTCCAAACAAGGGAAATAATGCTCACATTCAGCCAATCGTCTTAAAGAATAAGACCCCACCAACTTCAACCGAGGTGCTTCAATTTGTTTTACCCTATTTAAACAATGAGACCCCACTCTTTCCAATAAAGGAGCTTTTAAATAATCGATCTGACATTGCTCTAACGCATTGTTTTCTATAAAACGACAATTTGGCAATTCAAGTTTTTGAAGCCCATTTGGGATAACTCGGCTAAATTCTATTGAGACATTCCTAACATCTGGCAAACAAAGGGAAACTATTTTTCCATCTTTTAATTTGATAATTTCAATTTCATCAGCAAAAAGAGAGGTTCCTTCTTTATTTTCAACAATTTTTGTTTTTTTACCCTCTATGTTTTCTTCCAAAACATCCAAAAACGGTTCAGAAATAGAATACAAATTCAACACCTTTATCCCTTTAGACGAGGTTAAAACAATGCTCCGCCCCAGCTGATAGCATCCTTTTTTATTTAAGGCTGAAATATTCATCTTCACATCTAAAGGACAGGTTAAAAACAGTTTTGGATGAACTTTGATACAAGAAGGGATATTCGCTTTTTTAAGAACTGGGACATATTGAAGCATCCCTGCGGATAAGGCTTTTAAATTCGGTGCATTAAATTCTTCCAAAAATGGCATACGCGTAAAAGAATTCTCAAAACAGTTCAGATTATGAAGCGTTAAAGAGATGATTTTCCCCTCTCGAGTGCGTAAAACCTCTTTCCCATCAGCGAACAAAATTTTTGTTCCTTTCACATTTTTAACTTGAAGTATCTTGTCCTTTATTTCTCTTTTCAACGCCAGACAATTCATCCGTGAACTTTTAAGAGGGGAAGAAAGATTTTTCTTTTTCAAATCAATCAAAAGCGTATCAGCCAACAGTTGAGAGTCCCTATCAATTTCAACAACATGTCCATCTTTTAGATAAAACCCATCTCCAAAATAAATATTGTCTTCTTCTATATGATATTTATATATCCCATTTTGATAGACATATCCATTGGGTAAAGAAATGCCATCTCTTGCGTCAAAATCAACCTTAAAAAATTGTTTTAAGGCGTGTGAAAGACCTTTTATAATATTATCTGGATTTGAATCAAACGTATTGTCGCAAAAAGGAACTGTATG
>CALARE010000015.1 GCA_937888725.1 uncultured Alphaproteobacteria bacterium
AAGTACTACAAAAAGATTGAGAGGTAGTTTTTGGTTTTAACTCTTTTAACGTTGGCGAAGAAATGGTTAAAGTAGTGCTGACGCACTTGGGGGAGCGAGGTTACCGTCGCCTTGCGGGTTTGGGGGTGGCGGGCTTGCCGTCGCCCAGTGGGCTTGGGGCGAGGTAAAAGTAGCCCAGTGGGCTTTGGGGTGATTTTCGCAGGTGTATCGGGGGTATTATCCTTGTGAGTTTGGAACATTGAGTTTTTTTAGGTGTTGGGGTTAAGTCCCAGCATCTTGTTATTTTTTTAACATTTTTTTAGGAGAATTTCATGCAAATCTTATCAATCGCACAGGAGGCGGCGGCCATTGTTGGTACGGAACCGCCCAAAACACTTTTTAACAAAAACAATCCGCAAAGCATTCTTTTTTTAAGTCTTGTTAATGATGCCCTTGAAGCATTAAAACGCTATGGTGATTGGCAACAAACAGAAAAAGAGGCGAGCTTTTACATCACCAATACGGCAACGTATCACATCCCTGATTTGGTAGATGATTTTTTTGCCTTAATACCTGATACAATCTATATCAAGGATAGGCAAGAAAAAGTTATTGGTTCGATTTCACCTGCTCAGTTTATGCGTGAAAAGGTGTTTCAAACAGCAGACGGACGGGTGAAGTTTCACATAAAAGGAAACACGTTTTGCTTTGTTAAACGGCCACCGATTGGCTCAAAAGTGGTGTTTCAATACCGTACAAGTGCGGTTGTCAAAGAAAGTGAAAAAACAAATGGCGTTTATCGCTATAAACAAATGCCAACCAAAGATACAGATGTGCCATTGTTTGATTGGTATTTGATTAAACTTGCCCTTATTTGGCGGTGGTTTAAACGCAACGCATTGCCTTATGATGAGGCATACAAAGAATATCAAGATGAGGTGAAAAAAGCCTTTATGACCTCTCGCTCGATGGAAAATATTTCTCTTATCGGTGGTGGGATAACGCAAGCAACAGGAGGTGTTTATGTCCAATTTAAAAACGATAATTAACCGAAGTAGTCAACGGCTTAAAGATAGCTCATTGCCCGCCCCTGTGGGGGGATTAAATGGCGCTATTAGCTATGATGAAATGCCACTAAATGAGGCCATTGTCATGGATAATTATATCCCAAAATCAAGCTCTGTGAGTTTGCGAAAAGGGTATAAAAAACACGCCTATAATCTGCCTTTTACGCCCAGAACATTGGTGCCTTACATAAGCCAAACAGGACACGACAGATTATTTGCCTTTGGTGATGGGAATATGCTTGAAATCAGCGAAAAACGGGCATATGACTCTTTTGGCATGCAATATTTAAACCAAAGTAAAAATCTTGAAGCGGGTAAATTTTCCCATGGAACGTTGAATTTTCAACAGTTTAAGGATCGGATTTATTTGCTCAATGGGATTGATGAGCCAAAGGTTTATTTGCCAGATGAAACAGGGGAAACCTTTGGAACGATTGAGGCTTTTCCCTTTGAGGCTGAAAATTTGATGCAAAGTACGCTTAAAAACGTTTTTGTGAGCAAGCAACGCCTTTGGTTTATTGAAAAAAACACGATGCGTGTGTGGTATAGTGAAAACGCAGGCGAGGTACAAGGTAAACTCCTGTGTTTTGACATGGGAGCGGTTGCCTCATTTGCGGGGCATTTGGTGGCGGGTGCTTCGTGGACACAAGACGGTGGGGCAGGGATGGATGATTTAACCTGTTTCATCACATCAGCTGGCGAAGTGCTGGTTTATAAAGGCAATGACCCAAATAATGCCTCAGATTGGAGCTTAAAAGGCGTCTATAAAATGGCGGCCCCGATTGGGGATCGGTGTTTTTTAAAATACCATGGCGATTTGATTTTAATTTCAAAAGAGGGATTTATTCCCCTGTCAAAAGCATTGCCATTGGAAGGGGCGAATGCCTCTTTGCTTGCTTTTAGCAGTAAGGTAAACCCGATTATTGAAGAAAGAGCGACCTTTTTTGCCTCTAAATCTGGGTGGCAAGCGTTGCTTTATCCCGCTGGTGGATATGCCCTTTTTAATGTTCCCATTTCAAGGGGGTATGAGCAATATATTTGCAACACATCAACAGGGGCTTGGGCACGGTTTAAGAGTATCAAAGCACATGATTTTTGCCTGTTTAATGATCGGCTTTATTTTGCGGGGGATAATGCGGTTTATCTTTTTGATGAAGGATATACTGATGATGGTCTGCCCATTTATGGCCGTATCGAACAGGCGTTTACCAACTTTTTGTCGTCGCGATTAAAAAGAGTAACGCTGTTAAATCCACATTTGAAAACAGCACACCCCATTCAACTCAACATCTATATGAACACAGATTTTGATATGGTGCAAAAACCATATGAAACCGTGGTCGGTGATGAGGGGGATTCTCCATGGAATGCTTTGAAATGGAGCACGCTCAAACCTGTGACAGGGGCTCAAGGGTCTTCCTTTGCAAAATGGGCGACCCTGTCAGGTGTGAAGCGATCGGGTTGGGTTGCAACCCTTGCCACAGGGACGTATTTTTCGCTGGTGATTGCAACCTCTACCAAAGGCACGGGTGTGGATTTTTATTCCACCATGGTGCGGTATGAATAGGGGTTATATGATGCTCGGCCGCCTGTGAGTTAAAATGGAGCTCTTGTGTGTATCTAGGGGCAATTTGCTGGGTTCGAGTACCC
>CALARE010000016.1 GCA_937888725.1 uncultured Alphaproteobacteria bacterium
CGCCCTGTTGGATGGGTTAAGAGCCAGCTATAAAGGAGGAAATAGTGCTTAAATCACTGACCGCGTATGTACGGACAAAAAGGGCGATAGCCCAAGGTACATAAGGGAAGTGATTTGAGTGCTAGTTACCCTTTAGAGTGCCAGCTCTTAACGCACAGCCAGTCGGGCATCATGCAACCGTTCGTTCGCCACTATTGTGGTATCCGCACGGACTATGCCTCAGTTCATTTGAACTTACAAGCAGTTACGCATTAACAAGCACGCCTTGGAGGGAGGCATTTGACATTGTCATATTACCAGCCCAACCGATGATTTTGTAGAAGGCATCTTGATTGATTGCCATACGTTCACCACCGACAACGGCCATATCGCGGTCTTTATGAGGACGCAAATAGATGTAATCTGTGTTTAAGAAATACATGTGATTTGCGGGACAGTTACCGCCTTGACCACCGTCAAAAATGACTTCTGCTCCTTTGAATTTAAGGTTTTCAAAGCCACTTTCGGCTGTTTTTGTGTCTGTAAAGCGTTGTTGTGGCATGAGTGCCCCTTCATACAAGGAATAAAGCGTATCATCTGCAACAATAAGGTCAGGTTTATCAGACCCACGAGAAAGAGAAAGATACATCTTGTTCATTTCAGAGATGATATTTTCCCCTGTTAATGCAGTTGATTGTGCTTTGTTACGCCAAAATTCATTGCCCTCTAATGAGCGGTCAATACCACCGACTGTGCCTGTTGTTGGCGAATCAGCCACCAACAAACGAAGGCCTCCAATTTCTTTACCATCGGCACCCGTTCCATCGGAATAAACAGATTTGCTCATTTGATTTACGATGGTTTTGCACGCATTATCAACCCGTTTTTCAAACAAGTCCATCATGCTTTCTTTGCCAGCGTTTTTGAGCATATCTTCGCCCGAAATCGCCACAGGAACAGCACAAAGTTTCAATTGGTATTCAGCCGCTGTAAAGAGTTGTTTAGGCTGATAATCCAATGTGTCGTATCCAGAATACCAGAACATATCGCCTTCGCCATATTCAAGTTCTTCTAAGATTTTTGTACCCCCTGTGATGGGTTTAATTTTCTTTTTATCCTTTAAACGATTGATAAGAGCGTTATTTTGGCTCATGTTATCAGCGAGCTGTTTTGAACGGCTTTCAACCGTAAAAGTGAATAAAGAATCGTATTTTAAGTTTTCAGACATGAAATTTCCTTTCAATTTGAGTTAAAAAAATACCCTCAAAATCGAGGGTGGTTTAAATCCTTTTTTAATAAAAAAGGCAAAAATTAAAAAATATTTAAATGTGACTCGACTGCCTGTGAGTTTAAAAAGTGCCTAAAGACAGCATCTATGGCGATTTCAATTCCGACTAAATTCTTTCGAGCTCCAAGTTTACACTTGAAACTCAAAAGAAAAGTCTCATTGCTTATCCCCACAAAAATAGTAAATTATTACTATTTTTGTAGGGCAGTCTTCGGGTACGCCAGCCAATGTACACGCTCAGTCGCTAATGTTATCTTTATATCCTCTCTTACAACGCTTTTATAAACGCATCCAACAGGCAAGAGGTTAAAGTTAAAAGAGTTAAAATAAACATTCTACCTTTCAATCTTTTAAAGGCGATACACAAAAGTTGTAAGTACCACAAAAAGATTGAGAGGTAGTTTTTGGTTTTAACTCTTTTAACGTTGGCAAAGAAATGGTTAAAGTAGTGCTTTCGCACTTTGGGGCATTGAGGTTACCGTAGTGCTTTCGCACTTTGGGCGGGTGAGGTTAAAGTAGCCCTTGCGGGCGTTTCAACTACCAAGATGTTGACGAACTTTTATCCAAGAACAAGCTTTCAATCGTTGCTTTGCCTGCACCATAAAAGTCGGTATGTCCCCTATCTTTCACAGGTTCTGCAAAGGTGAGTGCTAAAGCGTCCGCCTTATCAGGGGAACGGCCGAGGCGTTTTTTAATCTCATCTTTTCCTTCTAATTGCAAGCGTCCCATGGAGTCATATTTTTTATTGACAACGGTTAAATCTTCAAACAAAATCTCATCCGATGGCAAATAAACAGGTAAATCCTGCGACAAATAGGTCAAAATATGATCCCACATTTCAGCACGTTTATTGGCGTAACGGTCTTGATTCATCGCCCGAGAGCCAAAAAAGACACCTTTGAGCTGGCTTGAAAAACCTCTATCAACCAAGATATCATACACACCTGCCCCACTCGCACCAATATCCATAAACAACTTTTGTGGATGGTAATCTTCAATAAAACGCGTGGCAATATCCGCCAAAGCGACGGTATCTTTTTTTTGAAACACCTCAAAGCGTTCAACAACACGTCCCCTGCGAAAGCAAAAAACAGACTTATCATCTCCAAAGCGTGCCACATCAAGCCCAATAACAAGCCCCGATGTTGTATCAAAGACACTCTTGCTCATTGCTTGTTTTACCAACGAGGCAGGGATGAGTTTGGTTGCCCCTTCGTTCACAGGTTCACCAAGCCAAATATGGGCATAGTCATCTAGATTGTTTTTTTGTGTTTTTAGGGCAAGCTTAACCATCTCCTCGGGACAAAAGGGATTATCCATATAGTTGACTTTTTGAACCAAAGTATCCTCATCTTGATTCTCAACAACAGAAACCCAAACAGGGTCATTTTCAAGCTCACGGTTCATGCTAATCCATATTTCAGAACCAGCTTTGCGAATAGTTGGCTGTAAAATGTCCCAGCTTTTTTTGCTGATACATTGCGCTTCCTCTACCCAAGCAATATCTGCCCCTTCTAGTGATTTAATCTTTTGCGGGTCTTGATCACGAAGGCCTTTAAAACTAAAAACTGTACCTGTCAACTGATTTTCAATCTTTGTTTCATAGACTTTATAATCTACAAAACCATAGTGATTGATGCGGTCTTCAAGTAGCTTTTTAACCGAATCTTTCATCGAGCTTTGAATTTCACGCAAACAGACAATAAAAAGCTTTTCTTGTCGCCCTTTGAGAAGTAATGAGTCTGCAAAAGCATAACTTTTGCCCCCTGCTCTCCCACCATAAAAAAGTTTAATTCGTTTTTTTTCAGTTAAAAGCGGTTTAAAAACCGCAGGAATTTGTATGTTAATCATGAAATTTCCTTTCGTTTAAATGCGACTCAACCGCCTGTGAGTTAAAATGGAGCCCTTGTGTGTATCTAGGGGCAATTTGCTGGGCTCGAGTACCCCTCCGTTTCACTTCGAACCTGTACACTTCACCCATCAAATCACTC
>CALARE010000017.1 GCA_937888725.1 uncultured Alphaproteobacteria bacterium
TGTTTTTCAACAGCGATTGGCTATTTGATGGCACAAGAATTTAAAAATCGTCCTCTTTATTATACCTATATGCAAAAATGTGTTGATAATGGGGGCGATTATTGGCTGTGTCATTATGGAAAGTGGAAAAAAAATGAAAATACCATCATATATTAGATCATGTTTTCGTAAAAATTGCTTTTGTTATGCATATGATAATTGGGTGGCACTCTTTTTTTTGATACCGTTGATTTTATGCATTGTGGCTTTAACGGTTTTGAATGTATCGGATAATCAAAATTTGTCCATTTTTCATGAGGTTATGCAAGAATGTATTAAAAAAGGGGAGGCTTATCGAACCTGTCTTGCAAGGTGGTATTAGTGGAGCGTTTATGATGTTAAAACAAGGGATAAAATATTTTTTTGCTGTTATAAATTACTTTTTCACCCTTTTTTGTGCGGGGATTTTGTTGGGATTGATTATTTCTTTTTTTGTATCCCCACCGCCCGAAAGATTGGATGGTAAATTTTGCTTGACAATGCTAACTGAACAAATTTGTATTACGCATAAACGGATTTTTTAATAAGGATGATTGAACAATTAAAAACAACATTGGTTGAAAGCAAAAAAACGCTCGCTCCGTTTAGGTGGAGCATTGGTTTTTATGTGTTGTTTTTGATGTGGTTTGTTTTTCAATATATTGATGCACCTCGTAAAGATGATCCGATTTTTAAATGTGAAGAAACCGCAAACCTATGGTATTTTACAAATTATGAGGTATATATTGGGAGTTATAAACAGTTTCTCACTATTCTTTTTTTAATCTTTTTTCTTGCCTTGAGTAATATAAAAAATCATCCAAGATTGGCACGACTTATTTTATTAAGCCCTTGGATATTGTTGGGTCTTGGGTTGATTAAGATGCTGATTTATTGGCTCTTTTCTTTAGTATAGGGTAGGGTTTTATTCCCCCTTGACAGATGCCCCTTTTTATGATATATTCGAAAGAACAAAAAGAGAATATTTAACATAAGGAAGTGCGTTGTGCAAGGTGAAGATAAAATTGATATCTTATTTTTTATTGTGACATTTTTGTTGGGTCCGTTTCTTTTTATTGCAGGGTATATAGAGGGTGGATATTATCAAGATAAAGCTGTTAATCAGGAATATGTTGATGTTTGTGTGAAATATGGAAATACATCTCAATATTGTTGGCATCAAATTTATATGTAAAGGGCTCAGATGAAAAGGTTTTTAAAATCAGTTATGCGTAGCTTTTTACTCGCTGTTATTTGTTTTTCAAGTGGGTTTTTGCTCAATTTATGCATCTATGAATCAAAGGTTAAAGATCGTAATACATTTATTGAAAATTGCATAAAAACGGGGAAGACTGAGGAGCTTTGTATCGATAATTTCCATGGGTTTCCACGGCGTGAGGAGCGTTTTTAAAACTTGAGCGTCGGTCAAGTTGAGAGGGATGTCTTACATATCAGCAAATGGTTGATACTATAGGAAAGGTAGAACTGACAAAAGATAATTTTCACAAGTATAAGCATATCCATAAGCTTGAATACAATCCATTTAACCATTGAAGATAGTATTTGCAATAAGGGGATTACTCCCCTTGTTGCATAGGGTCTTTGTTAAATTCTTCTATATAGCGTTTTGTAAAATAGCCATTGGGATTATTTTCATCTTGAGCAAGATTTCTTAGCCACTCCTCATGGGTATGTGGTCGAAGTGAGAGGTATGTGCCAGTGGATCCACTAATTCTATCTTCCTTTGCATACTCAGCAGGCTTGTCAAAAGTATAACTTTTAGAAATAGAGATACATTTGCCCGAACGACACTTATTTTCATATTCAACAAATGTGTATAATCCATTTTCTTCATCGCATCTAAAACGTGTTAAGTTTTTTTCATCTTTTACAAGTTCACAGTTTTCATATAAAAGTTCAGGATTTTTAGCTGTTTTATATGACGTAAAACATGCATTTTTTGTAACAAGGATATAATGCTCATACTCCCCACGACTAACACCTTCTAACAAATAATTTAAAGCATCTTGTTTGAATTTATAGGATAAATCGGGGTTATATTTTTCGATAATAGCATTTAAGGCACGGTCAGCATTTTCTTTACTCATAAATTGCTGGATAGGTGGTAATTTTTCATCCCCAGCAAAAAGGGGTGAATTGACAAAAACACTTGCAAGCAAAATGATGGGCAAAAATCTCATTGTAACCTCCTTATTTTTTTTAAAGGTAGCATAGCCCATATCAAAAGTCAAGGGACAGACACTTTAAACACGCTCCAACAATATGATAAATAATCATAAATCCCCTTGACTAACGCACCTTTTTATGATATATTCGAAAGAACAAAAAGAGAATATTTAACATAAGGAAGTGCGTTGTGCAAGGTGAAGATGAAACAAAAAATGTTTTCTAAAATGTCGAGTGGATGGGTTATATTTTTTATATTGGTATCCGTGTTTATTTTTTTCTTAGGAATTTTTGTCGGTGCCTGTATGGCTGAAGATTTTAAGTATGAAGATATAAATGAAGAATATATATCTGTTTGTGTGAAATATGGTTATTCAAAAACAAGTTGTGTAAATCAAGTTTATTGAAAAAAGGAAAATAGATGTTTCGTTTAACAATTTTGATACTTTTTTATTTCGGTATATTATTTTTAGCGGGTATTTCCCTTGGGTATTCTATGATGATGGATAAAAATCAATTATTACCAAAAGAGGAACGTGCTATTTTTATTGAAAATTGCATGAAAACGGGGCAAACTGAGGCACTTTGTATCGATAATTTCCATGGGTTTCCAAGGCGTGAGGAGCGTTTTTAAAACTTAAGCGTTGGTCAAGTTGAGAGGGATGTCTTACATATCAGCAAATGGGTCGATGCCTTGTGCCTCGATGCTGGATAAGGTGTTTTCCTCCTCATCCGCAGGGGTGGGTTCCTCAAGTGTGGGCATTTTTACCGCAGGCGTTGGGGCGACAGGCAAGTCCGCCACAGGGGCAACAGGGGCGACAAAGTCAGACTCACCGCTTGTGGTGGTTGGTGCCACAGGTGCCACAAACGCCTCATCTGCTGGGGTGGGTGCCACAGGTGCCATAAACGCCTCATCCGCAGGGGCTTGTTCCTCAAGTGCGGGCATTTTTACCGCAGGCGTTGGGGCGACAGGCAAGTCCGCCACAGGGGCAACAGGTGCGACAAAGTCAGACTCACCGCTTGTGGCGGTGGGTGTTTGAATTGTTGGAATAGGAGCAGGGGCGACAAAGTCAGACTCACCGCTTGTGGCGGTTGGTGCCACAGGTGCCATAAACGCCTCATCCGCTGGGGTAGGTGCCACAGGGGCCTCCATCTTTGGTGCTGGTACATGTTCACCCTCTTGCGGATTTGTTTTTTGATTGGTTTGATAGGTTTGCAACAATTCTGCTTTTACTTTTTCATTTTTTTCATACTCAATAGCGGGGATGCCTTTTTGATTTTTTGCCCATGGATTTGCCCCTTGATGCAATAAAAAGAGCGTCACATCCTTTGCCTGAGCGTTGATGGCAAGGTGCAAAAGTGTTTCCCCCGTTTTTTGATAAGGAGCATTGATGTCAAGCTGTGCCTTTTTCAGCAATAAATCAAGCATTTCAGGCTGATTGAACAAGATGCTTTCTTCAATGGCGGTTTTGCCCTCACAACTTGGGGCAAAAAGGTCAATATCCCGTTTTAAAAGCTCCTCAAGCACGCGGGGCATATTGGAACGGACAACTTCAATCAACAAGGGATCCTCATTTGATTGAGCTGTGTGAGAATGTTCCTTACAATAGGGGTGATTTGGGTCCAATTCTGGCAAAGACAACAAATCAATCGCAAGCGTGGTATTTTTTTGTTCAAGGGCGGTTTTAAATTGATAAGCGGGTCGCACTTGATAGGAAATATTTGACCGCTCAATGGCATTTTGGCGAGCTTCTTGTTTTGATTTCATCAAATAATAACAACCAATTCCCGCACCTGTAACACCAGCTAACATTGTTGTGAAAAGAAGGATTTTATAAACGGATTTAATCTTCATATTTGCCCCCATATGCCAATAATACTGATTTGATTTTAAATAAAATGAACACGCTTGTCAATATGAAGTTGATGATAAAATTTAACGCGACCTGTTGGAATGTTTTTGCTTAAAATGAAGGAGGTTATGCTTTTCATTTTCATCAAATAGGTCTGCTCCATTATAGGAAGTATCCCCCCTATATTGGTGCATCAAAAACAAAAACGCTGGGGTGGATAAATTTTCTTCCATCGTTTTGCTAAAGATGATTTCATTTTGATTTTTAAGAGCTTTTCGATTGGCTAAGCGTTTGAGTTCTTGCCCTGCCAACGGGTCATTGACAAGGCTACAGACAGCGCCAATGGTTGTGTTTTTAGGTAGCTGGCTGAGATAATCCAACGCTTCTGTCAAAGCCCCGTTTGTGATTAAATAGGAAAGAACGCTTTGCAATACTTTGGGGTGTGTGTGCGTGGTTTTGCCTTGCTGATTGCGTGGGAAAAGAGCCGTCCTTGTCATATCGAGCGGTGTTTTTTCATCCGTGTCAAACAAAATCATCTCATACAGTTTGGGTGTGCCATAAACCCCCTTAAGTGTGTGCAAAAAATCTCTAAAATACCTGTCTTTAAGAGCGTTTTTTTGTGTGATAGCGTTTTTAAGTTCTTTTTTGGTGACATCCCAATTTAAAATATCCTCTCTTTTTTGAGAAAAAAGCATCTCTTGCACAGGCGGATAGTTTAGGTATAAAAATGCCCCTTGATAATCTTGAAAAGCAACCAACGCACTTAAAAAATTGTGATTTTTACCTTCTACTTGTGTTTGATAAAAGGGTAAAATCTTGTCCATATGCGGGACAAAGTTGCTCATCAATCTGGTTTTAATGTGCAAGCCCATAATCCACTCAATACAATATTTGGTGTATCGCTCTTGCACTTTTTGGCGTCTTTTTTCTAAAGCGGTCGCATCGTTCATTTGGGTGGGATTATTTGCAACATGGTTAGAACAGCTCTGATTTTTTGTATTTTGACTGATATTGGCTTGTTCTAATGTGGCAAGTGTCCCATCCACCTCTTGCAACAAGGAATCAAAAAGAAGTTGATTATTTTTCTCTTTTTTTGTCATTTAGCCCTCGCTTTTTTGATTTTTTTATTATAGCACAGTTTCTTCTAAAAGACAATGCCAAATGAATGTGACTCAACCGCCAGTAAGTTTAAAAAGGGCTCGACTGCCTGTAAGTTAAGAGCTGACGGTATAGAGGCAACCTAGGGGCAAATCGCCAAGC
>CALARE010000018.1 GCA_937888725.1 uncultured Alphaproteobacteria bacterium
ATGCAATACATGTCAGAAAAAGAATTTTTAAACTTTATGCGTGAGTTTGAGGATGCTATGAAGGCATTTGAAGTGTCGCGTGAAAAATTTGAAGAAGCCAAAAAAGAAGACCTTGAGGACTTTGCTAAACAAGTTAATAATACATCATCGCCAGAAGAAAATAAAAGAATTGTGTCACAACGATATGCGTTATATAGGATGCATGGATACTCCCATGAAGTGGCAGTTGAGAAAGCAGAACAAGATGTTGATGAAATGCTTGATAGAGGACTTATAAATAAAGAGAAATATTCTAAATCGAAAAAATCTATGGATAACATTAGTCGCAGTATGAAAAATATGAGTCCTAAACGCATTGAACAGTTATCTCAAACAGTAACTCCAGAATATAGGAACGTTTTTAATAAGAGGATGGGTGCAGAACAAGAACATAATAAAAATGCAGAGAAACTTAGAAATCTTTTGAATAAGTCATTTGGACCTGGTGTGCAATTAACATCTGAACAGCAAAAAGAGATTGCACAAAAATTAAAAACAAGTTCGGAAGAAAAACTCAAAGAGCTTATAAATGATGAACGATTAAATAAAGGGGCAAAGGAATTTATAGCACAACTTTTGGTGGTAAGAAAAAACGCACAAGAATACGTTGGTGCTAGTCGTCAACAAAACGCAGTTCAATATGTGAAAAAATCTTTTGGTGGTAGTCATTCTCTTGAAGATGCCTATAGCAAAATAAATCAAAAAATTACAGATGATAAAAAAGCAAGTATTGAAGGATTGCTAAATTCATTAGCATTTTTAAAAGAATCAAATGTTGAATTTTTTGTTGATGCTCTTTCTACGGGTGATAAACGCTTTGTAATGGAATATATGACAGCTTTAACGGATGAAGAATTGGCAGACCCAACAAAACCCTATGGGTATTTATGTGATTATTTGTTGATGACAACTAAAGATGATAAATCCTTATCAAGGGCTCGCACGGAATTGAAAAAAGTCCAAGAACGAGCAGATAAAGTTAAACTTGAGGCACATGAAAAAATGATAAGAGAGATATCAATGAGTTCTACCACTTTAGATATTCCGTTGCCTGAAGAAAATAAATTATGGACAATCGATGAGGTTTTAAACCAAAATCAAGGTGTTTCTTTAACTGCAGAAAGGGCATCGCATATTTTAAAATCAAATGAAGATAAGGATTTGACATTATTGGATAATAATGAAACTTTAGATAGAATTGTCCAAGGGGACGAGAATATGACTCTCTTTACGCTTGATGATAATCAAAATAAAGGAATAGATTATCCATCTGTAACTTTATCCATGTTAGATGATGCCTCTGACGTAGATGAAAAAAGAATGTTGTCTAGTGAGATTCGTATTCAACGGATGTTTCGGGAAGAAAAATTAAAGGCTACTATTAATGCTGATGATGCGATGGAGGTGTTAAAGTGTCGAGCTGGCGTTATAACAGAGCGAAAATTTAATGAAGATGGTGCCAAAAAGAGTGCTTCATCAGCTTATGGCCGTAAGCATGCTTTATATTGTGCGAACTTGCTTGAAAAAGAGGCTTTAAAGGTAATGGAGCCTTTGGATTTTCTTGAATTACAAAAAATGAGAGAAAACAAAGATCCTGTCCTTATGATGATGGAATTGACATTAAGTGAAAATACCCCTGAAAATGGTGGTTTAAAAGGCGTGAATTCCACATATTCTTTTGTGAAAAGAGATAGCGGTGAACTAATCCTTTTAATTGATGCCGTAATAGCAGAAAAAGCGGGAACTATAAATAATCTTCAAAAAGATGTTCTAAAGAAAAATATGGCAACCGAAAAAATGCATGAGCAATTAAAAAAGATTTTGACCCTGCTTGATAAAGAGGCAAGTGGTAAAATAACTGAAAAAGAAAAAAAGGAATTAACCTCTTATCGACAGGAAAATAAAAAGGAGATGGCTCTTATTGAAAATAAATATCAAAATAAACCAATTACACAGGAAAATGCAGATGAATTTACTGGTCAGGTTTCAATTTCGGAATTAGATATGTCAACAGCCCCTCAATCAGATGCCAATGTAACAATGCCTGAAATGATGGATACGGTTGATGGTGTTGGTGG
>CALARE010000019.1 GCA_937888725.1 uncultured Alphaproteobacteria bacterium
TTTTAATCTTCGTATTCGACGCTAGGATACCTACCCTCAATTTTGAAATCTTTGATAGCTTGGGCTAAAGATTTAACTTCTTGATTTTGAGAACCGAGGCGACGAATTGTGACGGTTTCTTCTGCTTCTTCTTTCTTACCCACAACGAGAATAACGGGGATTTTTTTCAAAGAATGTTCACGGATTTTATAACCGACCTTTTCACTACGCAAATCTGTTTCAGCACGAAGACCTGCAACATTGAGTTTATGTGCAACTTTTTTAGCGTATTCATCTTGATCATTGGTAACAGGCATAACCATTACTTGAACTGGTGACAACCAAAATGGTAAATGTCCGCCTGAAATTTCAAGGAAGACACCTGCAAAACGTTCTAATGAACCAAAAAGGGCACGGTGCAACATAATTGGACGATGTTTTTCGCCATCTTCCCCAATGTATGAAACATCAAAACGTTCAGGTAAATTAAGGTCCGCTTGCAATGTCCCTAATTGCCATTCACGCCCCAATGCATCACGCATTTTAAAGTCTAATTTTGGACCATAGAAAGCTCCATCCCCAGGATTAATTGTATAAGAATAACCCATATCTGTTAAAGCTTCAGCCAATGAATTTTCAAGCATATCCCAAATATCATCCGTTCCGATTCGTTCAGCTGGTCTGGTTGAAAGTTTAATTGACATATCTGTTAAACCAAAATCACCGTAAATGCTGAGCATCAAACGAACAACTTTTTGCAATTCTTCTTTCAATTGCTCTGGCGTACAGAAAATGTGAGCATCATCTTGCGTAAAAGCACGAACACGCATTAGACCATGGATTGCACCTGAAGCTTCATTACGATGAACACGACCAAATTCACCAATATACTGAGGTAAATCACGGTAACTTGTAATTCCTTGTTTAAAAATGAGCATACCGCCTGGACAATTCATCGGTTTTAAAGCAAAAGCTTTACCCTCAATCTCAGTTGTATACATATTTTCTTGATACCAATCCCAGTGTCCAGACGTTTCCCAAAGGACACGGTTCATCAATTGAGGCGTATTCACTTCAACATAACCAACCGCTTTTTGACGCTTACGCATATAATCGATTAAAGTTTGGAAGAACGTCCACCCTCTTGGATGCCAAAAGACATCCCCAGGAGCATATTCCTCAAAATGGAAAAAGTCCATTTCACGACCCAATTTTCTGTGATCTCGTTTTTCTGCTTCTTCCAATAAGGTAAAATAATTTTTCAACTCTTTTTCGCTAAAGAACGCCGTCCCATAGATACGTTGCAATGATTCACGGGTAGCATCCCCACGCCAATAAGAGGCAGATACTTTTGTTAATTTAAAAGCTTTACCAATCATACCTGTTGATGCCAAATGTGGCCCACGACATAATTCAACATAATCATCTTGCGTGTATAAAGAAACTTCTTGAACATCTTCAGGCATATCATGCAAGATTTCAAGTTTGTATTTTTCACCCCTATCTGAAAAGATTTTTTCAGCCTCGGCACGAGAAACAACCGTTTTAACAATTGGATAATTGGCATCAATAATTTTTTGCATTTCTTTTTCAATTGCTGGCAAATCATTTTCTTTGACAACAATACCAAAAAAGTCATAGTAAAAGCCATTTTCAATAGCTGGGCCAATTGTGACTTGAGCCTCTTTATAAAGACGGGTCACCGCATGAGCTAACACATGTGCTGTCGTGTGACGCAAAACATCAAGAGCTTCTTCATTTTTCGTTGTAATAATAGAAATTTCAGAATCGGTTGTGATAGGTGTTGTTGTATCAGTCAATTCTCCATTTAAACGAACGGCAATGGCATTTTTTGCCAACCCTTCACTGATTTTTTTTGCAACATCTAATCCACTCACGCCAGAGTCAACCATCATTTTTGACCCATCTGGTAATTTAATTTCTATCATTTTAAATCCTTTTCATATAGTTAAACAATCATGCCCTAAAAAAAGCAACACCTCTTTTCTATTTGGGCAAGATTGGATTATACGAATTTTTATTCAAAATGTCAAAGAAATTTCAATAAATTCAACAAAAATATATCAAAAAAACTATCGTTGCAAATCATCTTGTTGCAAAGAGCGTACAACCACATGCGGATACCACCTGTTTGAAGAAACCTTTTTTGCTTTTTGAAAATGTAACTCTGCCTTTTCTCGACGACTCAACGGGTGTTTTGTTTTTCCTGTCTCTTTATCTTTTTTTAATTTTTCTAATTGCAATTCTTTATGGCGATATTTTGTATTTTTTGCTCGAATCTTAGATTGAATAACCTGAAGAATCTTTTCACTTTTTTCTCTCACATCTTCACTATCACAAAAAGGGATATCTCTTTTTAATTGTTCCATAAAACGCATAGAAGAAACCATCTCTTTTGAAAAAGATCCTTGCCATTGATAAACGGGAACACAACCATTTTTTTCATCCAACTCAATTTGTTGTAACTCAGCTGTTGAAAAAAATAGCCCTGCATCAGACAAAATATAAAAATCTTTTTTAACAGGTAATTCTAAATAAACTTTTTTTAAAGATGGATCTAATTTAATATCGCGATAAATTGGATCTAACAAATACGCATGCAACCATTTATGTAACCGTTTTTCAATCACACACATATTTGATGAATCATTTTTACCACCAATCGATAGCGGAACATAGTGATGTACATTAAATTTTTTTGGCAATATTCCTTTTTTAATAGCAATCTTACGTTCTTTTTCTGTTAAAATCGAATCCAATTTTCCACAACTGGCTATTGTTTTAACAAAAAGATTAACGCTGTCAATCCGTTCACGATTAGTTGGTGTTTTGGCATTTTTATTTAAGCGATATTTTATTTTTTCATCATCAGTTACAACAAAATACGTTTTTGTATATGCTGTTTCTTTTTTATTATACATAAAAACACCTACATACTGCCTCTTGAAAAACGACCAGATTGGCAAAAAGCATCCCTAAAACCCATATCTGAGTTGCAATTCGTTTTTTTATGACGACAAACAGAATGTACTATTTTTTCTTCAAACTTTCTTAATTCAGAATATAAAAAGAAATCCTCACGATCATCTTTTACAATAACGCGTTTAAATTCTGGCAAAATCAAAACCCCTTCTTGCCCAACTTCTAAACGATCGAGTACAGGTTGATAAATTAATCGATGCATTAACATATGTGTTTCGGCATCAACAAGACAAAGATTTTCAATACCATTTGAACCACCCAATTTTAAAGGAACAATATGATGAACCTGCATTCCTTCTGGCAAACAACCTCGCTTTTTTGCAACACGAACTGCTTTATTACTCATTAAACCATCGAAAAAACCAGCCTCAGCCATTTCTTTAACCACTCTAATTGGCTTGCCATTTTCATAACCATGCATTTCATACATATATCTAGCATCAATCAATTCTGGTCTCGGCAATTTTTTAATTTTATAAGCAATTGTTTTTCTGTCTTTATAAAGAACACTTGAAAGCATAAATGTTGATTTATCTGTACCAATAATCTCTTGTATCATAAAAAAACCTCAAATAAAAGCACCTTTATTTTAACATATATTGCACCATTATTCAAGGTTTTTTTAAAAATTATTGACAAGAATTTAATAACATGCCCTATTCCTTAATTTTCAGCAACTGAATATCAGGAAAATCTTCTTGTGCTTTATTTAAATGCCAAGCATTGCGTGCCAAAAAGACAGGGGCTCCATCATGATCTGTCGCCATTGTTGAAGCATTGAGCGTTTTAAACCGCTCAACAAGTTGCGTTTCACCTTGCACCCATCTTGCCGTATAATAACTGGTTGGTTCAAAGATAACAGGCACATCAAATTCCGTACGAATCCGATCAGCCAGCACCTCAAATTGCAACACCCCAACAACACCAACAATCCATTCAAAACCATGCACTGGTTTAAAAATGCTTGCACCCCCTTCCTCGGCAATTTGATCCAATGCTTTTGCCAAGTGTTTCGCTTTCAACGGATCTTGCGGACGAACCTTTTTCAAAAGTTCTGGTGCAAAAGATGGAATCCCTTTAAATTGCAAGGATTCACCCTCAGAAAAAGAATCACCAATTCGCATACCACCATGATTAGGAATACCAATAATATCCCCAGCAAAAGCCTCCTCAGCCACTTCTCTATCTTGTGCTAAAAACATCACAGGATTATGAAGTATCATTTGCTTTTGACTTCTTAAATGCAAAAGTTTCATCCCCCGTTTAAAGTGCCCAGAACATACGCGCATAAAAGCAATCCTGTCCCTGTGTTTCGGGTCCATATTTGCTTGAATTTTAAAGACGAATCCAGAAACTTTTTCTTCATCAGGCATAACACTTCTTAACACCGTTTCTTGCGGTTTTGGTGATGGTGCAAACTTCACAAGTGCATCAAGCAATTCTTTCACACCAAAATTATTAACTGCAGACCCAAAAAAGACAGGTGTCATTGTCCCTTCTAAATATGCATTTTCATCAAACGAAGGACAAAGCCCCCTCACCATTTCAACATCCTCCCGCAACGCCAAAACAGCATCTTGAGGCAACAACACATCTAATTTATCATCATCAATTCCATTCACTTCGGCCGCCTCTTGCGGTAGAGATGATTTATTGACACCTTTTTCAAACAAGCGTAACTTGTCATTTAACAAATCAAAACACCCTTTAAAATCACGCCCCATCCCAATCGGCCATGAAGCAGGCACCACATCTAATGCCAAAGTCTGCTCAATTTCTTCTAATAATTTAAACGGTTCATGACCATCACGATCAAGCTTATTGATAAAGGTAATAATAGGAATATCACGCAAACGACAAACTTCAAACAATTTTTTTGTTTGAGCCTCAATCCCCTTTGCACTATCAATCACCATCACCGCCGAATCAACTGCCGTTAAAACACGGTATGTATCTTCAGAAAAATCTTCATGCCCAGGTGTATCTAACAAATTAAACGAACAACCACCATATTCAAAACTCATCACTGAGGAAGCAACAGAAATACCCCTTTCTTGCTCCACCTTCATCCAGTCTGAATGAGCCCGTCTATTTTCTCCACGAGCTTTAACAGCACCAGCTTGATTAATCGCACCTCCAAAAAGCAATAATTTTTCCGTCAAAGTCGTTTTCCCCGCATCAGGGTGCGAAATAATCGCAAAAGTTCGCCTTTTTGATGTAATTGATGTTAAATTATTTGGCATTAAAATCTCTTTCATAACTCTTTATAACATAAAAATAAGTGCCGTTATTATAGTCAAAAAAAGTCTTTTTTACAAGCAAATTGTCATTTTTATTTTAAAAAATGGTTAAAAAATACTTTCTTTTTTATCAAAGATGTGTTATATAGTCTATTGAAATAAAAAAAGCAAAAAGAAATCACATTCTTTAAAAGCAAATTTATTCTTATTTATCAAGATATTATATTGCGGATGTGGTGGAATGGTAGACACGACGGTCTTAGAAGCCGTTGCCGCAAGGCGTGGGAGTTCGAGTCTCTTCATCCGCACCAACCATAGTTAGATATAAAGAGGAATTAAGAAATGACAAAAACAAAATTAGCTCATTCTTTCACGGTTGTGATTACAGCTCAAGAATTTCAAGACAAAATCACAGCTAAGTTAGAGGAAGTTCGTAAAGAAGCTAAAATCCAAGGTTTCCGTCCTGGTCAAGCCCCAATGAATATTATTAAAACAAAATATGAAAATGCTGTTAAAGGTGAAGTTCTTGATGATTTAGTTCAAGAAAAAGCAACCAAAACATTGGAAGAAAATAAAATCCGCCCAGCATTGCGTCCCAAAATTGAATTGACAACATTTGAAGATGGTAAAGATATCGAATTTAAAATGGATGTTGAAGCTCTTCCAGAAATCAAACCAGCTGATTTAACGAAATTAGAAGTTAAAAAATTAGTTGCAACAGCAACAGATAAAGAAATCAATGCAGCTCTTGAAAAATTAGCTAATGCAAAAAAAACAACTGTTCCTTGTGACGAAAAACGTGCCACGAAAGAAGGCGATGTGATTGTTATTGATTTTACAGGAACAATTGATGGCGAAGAATTCAAAGGTGGCAAAGGTAAAGATTATTACCTCGCTCTTGGTTCCAACACATTTATCCCAGGATTTGAAGAACAATTAACAGGCAAAAACATTGGCGATACAGTTGATGTGAATGTTAATTTCCCTGAAAACTACCATGCAAAAGATTTAGCTGGCAAAAAAGCACTCTTTAAAGTCGATGTTAAAGAGTTACGTCAAATGTCAACACCTGAAATCAATGATGAATTTGCTAAAATGTTTGGATGCGATACACTTGATAAATTAAAAGAAATGATCACAACCGAACTTAATAAAGAATACGCTAACGTTGCTCGTATGCATACAAAACGTTCATTATTAGACGTTTTAGCTGAAAAACATTCTTTTGAAGTACCACAAGGTATGGTCGACATGGAATTTAATTCAATTTGGAAACAATATGAAGAAGCTAAAAAGAATAACCAATTAGATGAAGAAGAAAAATCAAAATCAGAAGATGATTTAAAAACAGAATATCGTCAAATTGCAGAACGTCGTGTCCGTTTAGGTCTTTTATTAGCTGAAATTGCAAATGAAAACAAAATCACACTCACTCAAGAAGATTTAACAAACGCTGTCATGGCTGAAGCACGCAGATACCCAGGACAAGAAAAAATCGTTTTTGAGTATTATCAAAAAAATCCTCAAGCATTAGATGCATTAAAAGCACCATTGTTTGAAGAAAAAGTCGTTGATCATGTTTTAACAGTTGTTAAAATTAATGAACAAGCTTTATCAGCAGACGAATTGTATGCTTACAATCCAGATAAAGCCTAATTTACGACACTGAAATAAGGAGTTTTTAATATGCGTTACACAGATATAATGTCCCCATTAATGAACACACTTGTCCCAACTGTGATTGAGCAAACGGGTAGAGGCGAACGTGCTTTTGACATTTACTCAAGATTGTTAAAAGAAAGAATTATCTTTTTAACAGGGCAAGTCAACGATGAAGTGGCCAGCCTTATCTGTGCACAACTTTTATTTTTAGAAGCTGAAAACGCAAAAAAAGAAATTTCTTTTTATATCAACTCTCCAGGTGGCGTTGTCACATCTGGCCTTGCTATACTTGACACAATGAATTATATCAAGTGCCCAGTTTCAACGGTTGTGATGGGACAAGCCGCCTCTATGGGGAGTTTGCTTTTATGTTGCGGTGCCAAGGGTAGACGCTTTGCCTTACCAAATGCAAGAGTGATGATTCACCAACCCTCTGGCGGATTCCAAGGACAAGCAACCGATATTGAAATTCACGCAAAAGAGATTCTATCTATCAAAGCAAGATTAAACCAAATTTACGTTGAACAAACGGGCAAGCCTTTATCCGTTATTGAGCAAGCAATGGAACGTGATAATTTTATGACTGCATATGAGGCAAAAGAATTTGGCTTAATTGATGAGGTTATTACAAAACAGGAGAACTAAATGATTAAAAATGATACCCCAAATACAACCGATTTAAAATGCTCCTTTTGTAATAAAACACAAAATGAAGTTGTCCGCTTAATTGCTGGCAAACCACAAAAAATGGAAGACGGAAAAACCAGAACCGTTTTTATTTGCGATGAATGTATTGAACTGTGCAAAAGTGTTTTAGATGAAGATAAAGAACCAAACAAAGAAAAAACTGATACCTCAGAATTATCACTAACACTTAAAACACCAAAAGAGATTCATCAATTTTTAGACGAATATGTTATTGGTCAACATAAAGCAAAAAAAGCTCTTGCTGTTGCAGTTTATAACCATTACAAACGCCTTCTCGCAGGCCAAGACAAGGACAGTGTTGAAATTGAAAAATCAAACGTTTTATTTTTAGGTCCAACAGGTAGTGGCAAAACACTTTTAGCTAAAACATTGGCAAAAGTTTTAAATGTTCCTTTTGCAATTGCTGATGCAACCACATTGACAGAAGCTGGTTATGTTGGTGAAGACGTTGAGAATGTGGTTTTAAAATTATTGCAAAATGCCAATTATGATGTTGAAAAAGCAGAACGAGGCATTATTTATATTGATGAAATTGATAAAATTGCCCGTAAATCAGATGGTCCCTCTATCACGCGTGATGTATCAGGCGAAGGGGTCCAACAAGCATTGCTTAAAATGATTGAAGGAACAGTTGCCTCATTACCGCCACAAGGTGGACGTAAACACCCAAATCAAGAATATATCAAAGTTAATACGCAAAATATTCTTTTTATTTGCGGTGGTGCATTTGCAGGAATTGAAAAAGTTATTGCAAGGAGAGAAGCTGCTTATTCCGTAGGGTTTGGTTCAAACACAAAATCTGGCGAAGAACAAAATATTTCCGAATTGCTTGAAAAATTACAACCAGACGATTTATTAAAATTTGGTTTAATACCTGAATTTATTGGCCGTTTACCCGTTATTGTTAGTTTAGAAGAATTAGATGAAGAAGCTCTTATTTCAATTCTAAAAGAACCCAAAAATGCACTTGTTAAACAATATCAAACACTTTGCAAAATGGATAATGTTGAATTAACGGTCACCGATGAGGCATACAAAGCCATTGCACAAAAAGCGATTGAACGCAAAACAGGTGCGAGAGGCTTACGTTCTATTATGGAAAACCTCTTACAAGATGTGATGTATAGCCTACCAGATCAAAAAGACGTTAAAGAGGTTATCATTGATAAAGAAAGCGTATTAGGCGAGAAGAAACCAAAATTCATTAAAAAAGATAAGTAATTATTAATAAAAGGTTAATTTTTAAAAGGAGTGATAAAAAATCACTCCTTTTTTAATAGAAAAAGGTTAATCTCCTCTTTACATTTTCAAAAAAACAACATACATTCATATATTATACAAAAAAAAGAAAAAACAAGACCAATGAGTTGGTGTATTTTATTTATTTAACGCCTATCTAAACAAAGTAAATAAATCTGTTTTTTTATAAAATGAAAAACAACCAGATGAAAAGAGGAAGCATGAATACTCCAGAAATGATTGATGGCCTTTATCCCGTTTTACCACTCAGAGACATTATCGTCTTTCCACATGTTGTTGTCCCACTTTTTGTCGGCAGAGATAAATCTATTGCCGCTCTTGAAAGTGCTATGGCAACAAACAAACAAATTTTACTTGTCGCTCAAATAGACGCCCTTGTTGACGCACCTTATGTGGGTGATTTGTATAAAACGGGGACATTAGCCAACATCTTACAATTACTTAAATTACCAGATGGAACAGTCAAAATTTTAATCGAAGGTGTTTGTAGAGCAAAAATCATCGACTTTACGCAAAACACCTCTTTCTTTGAAGCTCATGCAGAATTGCTCCCTGATATTGTTGATAAAGAAACAGAAATTGAAGCTCTCAATCGTTCGGTTGCTGTTCAATTTGAAAATTATGTTCGATTAAACAAACGAATTGGTCCTGAAGTTTTAGTTGCCATTTCACAAATTAAAGATCCTGAAAAATTTGCGGATATTGTTGCGACTCACCTCTCACTTAAGGTTGAGGAAAAACAAAAGATTTTAGAAATTGACTCTGTCAGCAAACGATTAGAAGCACTTTACCAAGCAATGGAAAAAGAAATTGGCGTTTTACAAGTTGAACGCAAAATTCGTAAACGCGTTAAACGCCAAATGGAAAAAAGCCATCGTGAATACTATCTTAATGAACAAATGAAAGCCATTCAAAAGGAATTAGGCGATTCTGAAGATGGCGGGGAAATCAAAACACTTGAAAAGAAAATCAAAAAAGCTGGTATGCCAAAAGAGGCAAGAGAAAAAGCCTTATCCGAGCTTAAAAAATTGCAAATGATGGGGCCAATGTCTGCCGAAACAACTGTTGTTCGCAACTATCTTGAGTGGCTCACAAATATCCCATGGCGTAAAAAATCAACACTTCAATCTGATTTGCTAGAAGCTCAACGCATTTTAGATGAGGATCACTATGGGCTTGAAAAAGTTAAAGAACGGATTTTAGAATTCTTAGCCGTTCAAAAACGCACCAATTGCCTCAAAGGCTCCATTCTTTGTTTTGTTGGCCCTCCAGGGGTAGGTAAAACATCTCTCGGTCAATCTATTGCCAGAGCAACAGGGCGTAAATTTGTCCGAGCGGCACTTGGAGGTATGCATGACGAGTCTGAAATCAGAGGACACCGCCGTACATATATTGGGGCTATGCCTGGCAAAATTATCCAAGGGATGAAAAAAGCCAAAACGGTCAATCCACTCTTTTTGTTGGATGAAATTGATAAACTTGCTCACGATCATCGTGGCGATCCCTCCTCTGCCCTGTTGGAGGTATTAGACCCTGAACAAAACACGACATTTAATGATAACTACATTGAGGTTGACTATGATTTGTCAAATGTGATGTTTATCACAACCGCAAACTCCTTGAATATGCCTCGTCCATTAAGAGATAGAATGGAAATCATCCAACTATCTGGTTATACGGAGGATGAAAAGCTTCAAATTGCAAAACGTCACCTTATTCAAAAACAATTTGAATTAACAGGTATCACGACAAAAGAGCTTAAAATTACAGATGAGGCCATTTTAAAACTGATTCGCTGTTATACGCGTGAATCAGGCGTGCGTAATCTTGAAAGAGAAATTGCAAAAATCGCAAGAAAGGCTCTTAAAGAAATTCAACTTGAAAATGTCAAATCAATTACTGTGACACCTAAAAATCTTAAAAAATATTCTGGGGTCGAAAAGTTTAGCTTTGGCGTTGTTGAAAAAGATGATCAAATTGGCACAACAACTGGTCTTGCATGGACAGAAGTGGGTGGTGACATTTTATCGATTGAAGCTGTTATCGTTCCAGGAAAAGGCAACATTCGCTTAACAGGTCAACTCGGTGATGTGATGAAGGAATCAGTTGAAGCAGCCCTTTCATTCATCAGAGCTCATGCAAGCGAATTTGGCATTGAAAATGAGTTATTTGAAAAAAATGACATTCATGTTCATGTGCCAGAAGGTGCCACACCCAAAGATGGCCCATCGGCAGGTATTACAATGATGACATCTCTTGTTTCAGCCTTTACGGGTATAAAAGTGAGAAAAGACATCGCCATGACGGGGGAAATTACACTTCGTGGCCGTGTTTTACCCATTGGTGGATTGAAGGAAAAGCTCCTTGCCGCTTTACGTGCTGGGATTAAAACGGTGATTATTCCAAAAGAAAACGTCAAAGATTTAGAAGAAATCCCCGATAATGTTAAAGAAGGGCTTAAAATCATCCCCGTTGCTGAGGCTCTCACCGTTTTGGATTATGCATTGGTTAACCCGCCAAAACCACTAAATAAAACAGAGGAAAAAACAAAAAAATCCACTACAAAAACCGCTAAAGCAACGGCAAAAAAGACAAAAAAATAACTTTATGCCACATCAAAAAGCGGAAAAGTTGTTAACTTTTCCGCTTTTTTTATCTTCAAACCCCTTTAAAATCAAGAAATTTAATAAAAAACACACAAAAACATCTTTTTTATCAAAAAATCAAAAAAACATTATTTTTCAAACAATTACACAAAATATCTTATTTTTACATACGATTTTATATAAAAAAATTTAAAATTTTCTCAAATAATTAAAAAAAGATTGTTGACAATCCATAAAAATAGCCGTTAAGATAGGATTCGTAAGGGATTGTCCCTGTTTAACTCAAACAAAAGTTTCAAAGGAGTTTATTATGAACAAACAAGAATTAGTTGATGCTATCGCAAGTGCATCAGGTTTAACAAAAACAGTTTCATCACAAAGTTTAGACGCATTTATTGATGTTGTTTCAACAACATTGAAAAGCGGTGACGAAGTTCGTATCACAAACTTTGGTACATTCTGTGCAACAAAACGTGCTGCAACAAAAGGCCGTAACCCACAAACAGGTGAAACAATCACAATCCCAGCATCATACCAACCAAAATTCCGTGCTGGTAAAGGTTTGAAAGAAACAATCAACACAAAGAAAAAATAATTTTTTTTGTTGACAAATAAAAAAAAGGATGGTATATATACATCATCCTTTTTGAGGGCGACTAGCTCAGCTGGTTAGAGCACCTCGTTTACACCGAGGGGGTCTGCGGTTCGAATCCGTAGTCGCCTACCAATAAAAAAAGAGGCACTTTATGTGTCTCTTTTTTTTATTGCGTGGTGGCTTATGGATTTGAGTGCAGACCCCCGAGGAGAGGGGGTCAAGGTTCGGCGAGCAAAGCGAGCGACGCCGTAGGCGGTCCCAAGGTACGAGGGACGAGGGCTTTAGCCCGAGCAATTGAGTAGTCGCCTACCAATAAAAAAAGAGGCACTTTATGTGTCTCTTTTTTTTATTGCGTGGTGGCTTATGGATTTGAGTGCAGACCCCCGAGGAGAGGGGGTCAAGGTTCGGCGAGCAAAGCGAGCGACGCCGTAGGCGGTCCCAAGGTACGAGGGACGAGGGCTTTAGCCCGAGCAATTGAGTAGTCGCCTACCAAATAAATAATTAGACTGTTAAGAAAGTTGATAAATCTTTAATATCCCGCTTGTATAATATATTGCATTAATTATCTCTTGTTAATTGATTGAGAGGACGTTTTTTTATAATAAATTTATGTCCAAATAACTCTAAAACATGTTGTTTGAATTTTATATCTTTCATAGAATAAAATCTTATAAAGTTTAAAATATTGAATTTTACCTTTATTATATAAATATTCTTTTCAAAAATTTGTTGCCATTTTTTGTTTTCTAAGGATTCAACCAATTTTTGTTCATAAAGTTGTGTTTTATAAGATATAGTGTCCATATAATTTGTTCTTTTAACTGTATTATTATCGTGCCAACGATATGAAAATAAAATTTCATCAATATATTTATATTTACCAATTTTAGATAGCTGTAGGTGTAACCACCAATCTTCAAGAGGTGCTTCAGGGGTAAAGTTTCCTATCTGATCTAAAGCACTTTTTCTTATTAAATATCCATTTGGGACATGATTATTAGTAACAAATTTTTCATATAATCCAAAATTAGGAGAGTTAAAGTCTATATTTTTAATCTCATTTTGGAGGGCTTCTCCAAAAGTTTTATATTCCGCTTCTGATAACTCTACAGAATTATGATGTTTATCCCAACCTATTCTTTGAGAAGATGAATTTATAAACTCATTATCACCCACAGCCAAAACATAATCTGTATTATTGTATAAAAACTGAATTTCTTTCTCAATAGCTTGTGGTTTTGCCTTATCATCAGATGCTATAAGGTAAATAAACTCACCTTTAGCTAAAGAAATAAGCTTATTTAATGTTTTACAAGTTCCTTCATTTTCCTTTGTTTCAAAATGAATTCTAGCAAATCGTTCTTCGCAAATGGTTTTCATTTCTTGAATCTTTTGCCAAGTATTGTCTTTTGAACCATCATCAATTACAATTAACTCTATATTCTTATATGTTTGCTCGATTATTGATTGTATACACTCTTGCACATAATTTTCATGATTATATGATGGTATAATAACAGAAACGAGTGAGTTGAAACTAGACATGATATTTTTTCCTTAATTTTTTACGCAAAGGTTTATAAGGAATACAACGAATTCCATATGTTAAAAGAACTTTTTTAAAAGGAATCTTAACGGAATAATCAGATAATAAATTTAGCAAAAAAAAGTGATCAACTGCATAGGAAACAGCGCTAGCACTTTGATCTTTATAATTAGATACTATTTTGATAATATGTTCCGACAGATTCTCCTTTTTCAATTGTTTTGGTGCTAAAGAAGCATCATTTATCAAATAAAGTAAGTCTATTTTTTTGTTGGGGTATTTTCGATGTATTTGTTGCATACCCGATAAAATTTCGTCATCCGAAGAATGAATTTTTGCATCAGGCGTTTCTATATAAACAATCAAAACAGATTTTGCCTTCTGAATAGTCTGCAACAATCTATTGATGCGTCTGTCATATTTTTCTTTAACGGAAGGATAAGTTTCTTTTAGTTCTTTTTTTGCTTCAAAATCGTGGTTAAAAGTCAATTTATTGTACTTGTTGTAATAAGCATCACAAGATATACTTCTTTCAGAATACGAGTATTCTAAATCTTTTTCTTCTAAAAACCTTTCAAAATCGGAAACTAAAATTTTACATCTGCTTATAAAATCACTTCCAAAAAGCCAATCAAAGGGAGAACTAAATTGCCGTAAATTTGCCTTAATTAAAGTAGATGCACAAGAACAGGCCGCTCCCAAAGAAAAAACTAAATCATACTTTTTACCGTTCATTATTTACCTCAATAAAATATAAATAAATAAACTCACCTTTAGCTAAAGAAAGAAGCTTATTTAATGTCTTACAAGTTCCTTCATTTTCCTTTGTTTCAAAATGAACCCTAACAAACCTTTTTTCGCAAACAGCTTTCATTTCTTGAATTTTATTCCAAGTACTATCTTTAGAACCATCATCAACTATTATTAGTTCTATATTTTTATACGTTTGTTCAATTATTGAATTTATACACTCTTGCACATAATTTTCGTGATTATATGCAGGAATAATTACGGAAACAAGGGGATTAGACATGATGCTTCTCTCGCAGTTTTTTACGTAAAGGTTTATAAGGAATCAACGTAATTAAAATTTTCTTTATTTTTTGTATTTTGGTTAGCTTTCTCTTTTCTTTTTTTGCAGCATGACAACACATCAATGCCCAAGTTAATTTATTTAAACACTCTGTCCTATCTATCTCTACATAATCACAAAACGAATTATAATAATAATAGAAACCATCATAAGAAGCTTCAGGTAAATATTGAAGCCAACCAATAGAAGATAAAACAAGGGAATTTGGTTTTACTCCATGAAAATGAATAATTTTAGCATTAACATTTTTTCCCCAATAAGGTTTCCAATTATATTCTAATGGTAAGTGCTCCCATTCATTTTTATATAAATCATTTAAATATCCTTGATCGCAACATTCAAAACATTGAGCATATTTTTTCGATTTAATCATAGATAAAAAGTCTTGATATTTTTTTGATGCTTCTTTTACATTAATAAGCATAACCCCTGCATTAAAATAAGAAAAATCACTTTTTTTAAATTCTGGAGCTCCCAAAACATACTTTGGTAATTTGGGAAAATCAGCTAATGTAATATCTTGTAAAAAAATAACATCTGTATCACAATAAAGAACATATTCATCTTCTTTTTCTATTTCTGAAACTAAAAAACGTAAAAATCTGCTACGTAAAGAAGCTTCTGAAATAATAGATCCAAATTTTTCATTCATATAAGATTCTGAATAAAGATCATATATAAAATTTTCAAAAGGAATACGACATATATGCGTGTGAACATTATAATCAGAAAGTATATTATATAATTTATCAGACTTTTCCCCATCATATAAACAATGTAAATCCAATGTTGTATTTTTTTTAGCACTAGAAAGACAAGCACTCAACATATCTACATATACTTGATTATTTTCTATATCATTACTGAACGCAAAATAACATTTTAATTTCTTATTTCCACTCATTCACAACCTCCACGACTTTTTTAACTTCTTCTTCTGTTAATACAGGACTGATTGGTAAAGACATTACTTCTCGATGTATCTTTTCCGTAATTGGTAAATTCATACTTTCAAATTCTTTATAGGCTCCTTGTTTATGAGGGGCTGTTGGATAATGAATATTTGTTTGAATACCATTTGCTTCCAAATGATTTTGCAAAGCTTCTCTATCATCACATCTTACTACAAATACATGCCACACATGCGCTAATTCATCATAGGTTTTGGGCAAAGTAATCAACGGATTTTTGATGTTTTCACGATAATATTTGGCAATTTCACGTCTTCTTTCATTGTCAGCATCAAGATATTTTAACTTAACATCCAAAATTGCCGCTTGAATTTCATCAAGACGAGAATTGACGCCTTTATAAATATGGTGATATTTTCTATCTGAACCATAATTGGCGATTGCTTTTATTTTTTCATACAAATCTTTATCATTGGTGGTAATCCCACCTGCATCGCCAAATGCACCGAGGTTTTTCCCTGGATAAAAACTAAATGCAGCCGCATCACCAAGATTGCCCACACGACGCCCTTGATATATGGCACCATGTGCTTGAGCCGCATCTTCAATGATTTTCAGGTTATACTTTTTCGCCAATGCCCAAATCTTTTCCATAGGTACAGCTTGACCATATAGATGGACTACCATAATGGCTTTTGTTTTTGGGGTAATTTTTTCTTCTATCAAATCGGGGTTAATACAATAAGTATGGATATCAGGTTCAATCAATACCGGCGTGCAACCGTTTTGCGAAATAGCCAAAATTGTTGCAATAAAAGTATTGGCAGGAACAATAATCTCATCATTTTCGCCAAAACCATAAGCCTTGATAATCAGATTTAACGCATCTAACCCATTAGCAACACCAAGAGCATATTTTGTTCCGCAGTATGATGCAAAATTTTTAGAAAACTCTTCATTGTATTTGCCCTGCAAGTACCATCCACAATCAAGAATATCTTTTATTCTTAAATCTATTTCATCTCTGAAACGATTGTTTATTTTTTCTAAATCTAAAAATTTAATCATCAATATAGCCTTTCTTACGTAATTTTTGTTCAAATTTACTATATATTTTTTTCATTAATTTATATTTCAATTTTATCTTATTATTTTTTGGGGTTGTTTGTTTTTCTAGTATAAATCTTGTTTTACCTATATCTTTACCTCTTATTTTGTTTTCTATAAAAGTTTCTAAAACAGGTAATATATTATTGAAGCGAAAGTTTTTATTTATTATTTCATGAGATTGTGCAACAATATCTTTTCGTAAATTTTCGTTTTTTAACAAGCGAATACAAACTTCACGAGCCTCAAAAGGTGAATCAAATGTGGGGATTATATTTCCAAAATATTTTTTTATATCGCTCTTATATTCACTAACTAAACATGCATTAGAGCCCATAATATCACAAACACGCCAAGAAAAACCAGATATAGCTTGTCGATGATTAATATTGATACCGATTTTACAAGAATTATAAATATCTTCGTTATGGCTAAGAGAATATACTCTTTTATTTATATAACTCATAATTAAATCCGGTTCATTATATGTATCAGTTTCCCAATAAGGATCTCCATACAAATCCAACCCAAGTTCGGCTATAGATGATAAAACAATTCGACGGTTAAAGTCTGATAAACAAAAATTAATTTCATTTAAAGAAAAGTTTTGTTTTACTTTAGGTAAAATATTCTCATAATTTTGCATGAGAATATCTTTTTCTATCCAGGGATTCTTTTTTAGGTCTTTTAATAAGTTAAAATATTGCTCTTTTTCTTCTTTAGATGGTTTGGAATCTATAAATTTTTTATAAGGTGTTTTAGATAAACATTCTCTAAAAAATTTTGTACCTATAAAACATATGTTATTTTTAAAAGGAACTGATTTAGGCTGAATTTCTGTAAAAAATGGGATTTTTTGTATGTTTTTAGATAAAACACAAAATTCATTTTTTAAAACATTAATGGATTCATCTTGAGGCACTATAAATTTATAGCGATTTATATTTTCTTTTAATGTCTCTTTATTGGAATAGTATAAGGGAGAATCAACTTCATATACAATAATTGGACAATCAAATGATTTTGATATGTCATAAAAAGTATTGTTAAACAATATTATTAGATCTGGATCAAATCCTTTGATTTCATTAAATAATTCGGGAGGAATATTATTAAAATCCTTTGCAAATGTTTTTGATATATATACATAAAGATTATTTCCTAACTCCTCCAATTTCTTTATAAAGGTTTCATAGAAACTGGGAATTGCATATGGATTGAGGGGATCATTAACTCCACTAAATAAAGATATAAAAATATTCATTATCTACTTATTCCTTTTATTTATTTTAATTTTTATTATCTGGTGCATTTAAAATATCCTACTTA
>CALARE010000020.1 GCA_937888725.1 uncultured Alphaproteobacteria bacterium
CCCGAAGGAGATAATGTTGCTTTAGATACCTCTTACAACGCTTTTTAAACTCACAATTTTTTTTGCATACTTCTTCGATTTTACCCCCTTATACCACATAAAAAGGCAAATGTGAACAATAAAAAAATGACAAAATGTTACAAAATTGCCAAAAGTTATCCACAGGCACTTTTCATAGATTTCAATGACTTATAAGAACGCCAAAATCAAAAAGGTGCCCTAAACCTTGCCAAAATGTTACAAAATTGCCAAATTTAAAAAAAAAGAAGAAAAAAAAGAAAAAAATCTTTTCCCCCTTAAACCCCCTTTGTTTTAAAAATAAAAAAAATAATAAAAAAAATAACGCACTGGTATACGCGCGCCTATACTTTGTCAATTTCCTGTGGATAACTCATCACACCCCTTAAAAACCAAGACATTTAACTGTGAATAACTCGCTATTTTTTAAAAGTTATCCACACAGCTGTGAATAAGTTTTAAAAACATCATAAAATCAGATTCGTATGCAAAATGTGTTCTCATTTTGTTTTTTTTACCTGAAAAGTTATGCACAAAATCAAAAGAATCACCGCCTTTTTTCTGCCTTAATTCATCCATTGCGAATCGACACCGAACCGGCAACATATCACAAAAAAAACCGCTACCCAAATCGCCAATTACTCCTCTACAATACCACCCAAAAAAACCGCCACCCAAATCGCCAATTATTCCCACCATCATACCACCCAAAAAAAACACGCAAAAAAGGTTTAGCAAAAAAAAGCTTGATGCTCTTGCATATTCCTTTTTGCATAAAAAAAACAATCACTTAACAAGAATCTAAAAATGAACAAACCAATTTAAACCACTTGGTTCGTATAAGAGCCTTTTTGCATAAAAAAAAGGGGGAATTTGTTTTGCAAAATCAATATCTTCCCCCCTTTTTTAAGAAAAATTCAATCCCGCCCGAAGCGATACATATCTTGCAATGGCTCGTTTTATTTTGCCCTTCCTTATCGGCTAGAGTTGTGTTTTAAAAAGTCACGCTGTTCTTTTTTGCGTTTTTCTGCCAAAGCCTGCTCTCTTTTCTCCTTTTTCTTCATCATAAGTTCTTGTGTCTTATCCTCAGGAGAAACAGATCTTGCCTTATCTAATTCTTGGCTCAATTTTGCCAAACGCTCAGCTCTGATTTTTCTTACTTTCTTTTTATCCTTATAAGCACCATCAATTGTGCCCATTGTTTTATTGCTATTGCTTTCATTTTGCTGTCCAACGGGCAATTGATCTGCCTCAGCCAACTGATTGAAAATACTCAATTTTTGTAAAATGGACAACGTTGTATCAGATTCCATCAATTTCTCTTTTTGATGGGATAATGAATGCCACCCAACAACGGCTTTTTTAATCCGTTTTTTCAATGCGTTTAAAACGAACAAATCCCCCGTTTTGAGCGTTTCAGAACCATAGAAAGCAATGTTCAACAAAGCCCTTTTATGTGCTGGCAACCGCGAGCGTACCCCTGTGATAAATTGCTCATGAAAACCTGTTTTTTTCAAATAAGATAAAACATCTTTTGCGATATCGGTTTCATTTTTGCCACTTTGCAACGCTTGCCCCAAGGAATGAATCACATCACCCATTTTTTGGGACAGATTTTGTTTGACCCCCTCGTCTTTAATTTGACCAAGTGTGCCATTTAAATGGTCAACAAAATCAACATGATCAGGCACAAAGCACATTTCAACAAGAGCATTGTTATAATCTCTCATTTGCTCAGCATCTGTTATATTTGTTGGCCGCATCAATGAAGCAAGAGCCTCCTCAATTACGATTGGTTTTTCAATTTTACCCATCATATCGGGGTTTAACCGCCCTTCTGGCATTATTTTTTGCATCACAAGGTGGTCAAAATCGAACCCATCCATTCCCATACCATTGATAATTTCGGGGTGGATGTTGCCTTTTTCTTTCACCAAATTAAACACCAATGGGAGCATTTCTTGTGCGGGAATATCGTTTGAAAAGTGGGACAAGTTTGCAAGTGATCGCTCCACTTTTGAAATATACAATGACGCAGACCCTTGCTCATCCCTCAATTCATTGACAGCGAGATTAAAGCATCGGAACAAACTTTCATCCACCACATGCCCATCAGGGGTGAAAAGTCCATCAAAATTTTCCGTTTTTTTGAACAACCGACCTAACGATTCCCTCTTTTCATCACCTGAAGCATTTGAATTTAATATCATAACCGCTCGCACGGTGCTATGCAACGCTTTACCAAATGAATTTAAATCTTCTTTTGTGGGTTCTTCAATCGAGGTTGACCCTGTGTCAAAGAGGTTGATTCTCGTTTCATTTTCCGACAAGCGTTCAACCTTTAATTGCCCCGTATGGCGATCATCATCGAACACACTGCCCATCATAATCATCCTAAGATTTAACAAGAAATTCGCCTTTGCCACCGCTTTTTTATACGCTCCTGATTTAATGGTGTCATAATCAACACCGTCCGCTTTTTCCATAATTTTAAAGCTTTGCGAATAGCTATAATCCCCATCTTGCACCACAACATGATAAGGTCCTGTTTTTTCATCTGGCTTATCCCATGGCATTGTTTTAAAGGTAAAGTGATGTCCATCAACCTCAATGTTAACATTATCATAAAGCGTTGTCGCTAAAATGGATTGCTTGTACCCAATATTAGCATCAAGCTCAATGTCATTCATGCTTCTTGCTTGTCTAATCGCATCACGAATCACGTGCAACAAATGGGCGTTTTGTGGTTGTTCTTCGAGTGTTTTTTCAAGTGCCTTTTCCAACCTGTTATAAACCGAAACAGCCTTTGCGGCCGATTCTGGGCGTGATACAGAAACAACCTTATCCCCCATTTCATAGGTCAAATAATGGCTTGCAGCCCCCAAACATTTGCCCAATCCGCCCGATTGAATGATTAAATTGAAAAGTTCGGGGTGTTTTTCTCTGATTAAAGAAAAAACCTCTGCCCGTGAGGGTGTGCTGGCTTGGTTGGTTAATTTTTTTAACTCCACACGAATATCTTCTGGAATATCCTCATGGGCGGACAAAAATTGCCCCACTTTAACACCTGCCGCCCCTTGGGCTTCCAAAAATTTGCGAACTGTTTCACCCAGATTGAGTGATTTTTCCTCCTCTGGTAATGAAGAAGCTAAACATCCCGATAACAAGGTGTCCGCTTTATACATTTCTTGTTTATCCACCGCGGTTGCATAGTTGTATAATGCTTGCCTAAAGAAAGCTGTATTTTCATCTTTTTCTTTAAAAATACGATCCAGCATATTGTTGATGCGTTCTTCTTGATTGGGGTATCCCCGCTCAAACAAAATGGTCAACACCGCCAATCTGATAACAATATCTTTTGACCAAAACTCTTTGTGTAAATTGTCTCCTCCATCCTCATCAATATGGCCATTATTATAAAACCGCTTCACCCGATCAGTTACGCCATTTTCCAAGGCTTCAACACTTTGAGGTGTTACAGGCGAAAGGAAAAAGTCAATCAAAGCACGCGCTTCCCCTTCTTCTGCATTATGAGAAACAGCATTTAACAATCCCCCAGCCAAAGCGTTATCAGCTTCTGACGAGAGTTTTCCCATTGTTGCATCGGGGTCTAAAATATGGGCTAATTTTGGCTGAGCGACGAGTACATCTTGCAATAAATCGCTCAATTCTTTTTGAATTTCAAAACTCAGAGCCGTCTGTTTCATCTTTGATATCAATTTGCGGTGTTTTCCATTTTTATCAGGGTATTTTTTAGCACTCGCTGTGCCCCCTTGGCGAGAGATTTTTTCATTCTTTAACTTCTTGATAAAAGGCTCCACTTTTTGAATATACGCATCACTCATATCGTCAACAGAGCCAACCAATTCCCGCACAGCTTCTGCCCAAATTTTGACCAACCGTTTTTTATTTTCAGGGAATGGCACACTTGCCCGCTCTGTTAGCATTAAAAAGGCATATTTTTCACGCAAATGAGCGGGTTCTTTTTCAATTTGATTGATGATATGGGTGACAATCTCTCTATCCACCCATTTTATGGCGTTAAATGTCTGTCTATCCTTCAACCATATATACATATGGATATTATCTTTCACGGCATTATTCCAAATTGAATTTTCCCCCGTGGGAGAAAAAATCTCTTTTTTTGTATTTTTTGACAGGCGAAAAGCCATTCGCTGACGATATTGTTTGCCCTCCAAGTATTCTCTAGCCATTTTATCTTGTTCAACTCTATTAAGCGTCGAATCAATCAGCTCAGCCAATTCATCATCTTTTGATACGGGCGTAACGGCAAAGGAAAGCAGGCTTAATTTGGCCTCTAATGTGGGGGCTTTCGCAATCATTTGATGATATTCTTGAATAATCTCTTGCGGGGCAATATCTGAGAAATAATCCCCATATTTATCCTCAAAAACATGCGTATAATTTTGAGCGATAAGCCAGATACATTCTCTCATTGTCTGGGGCCAATTTTTTCTGTTATAAGCATTTAACAAATACCCTTGCCAAATTTTGGCCTTTTGTTCGGTGTCAATTTCGTTTTTAGCGGATAAATAACCCTTTTTTAAAAACTTGCCATATTCAATAAAATATTGCATTGGCATATCGTTGTTTTTTGAGATATATTTGTCATGAATATAAGATAAAAGTGTATCAAACCGATTTGAACTATGGGCTGGAACATTGTACACAGCATCTTTACATCTGGCATTATTTTTTTGATACAATTCATCCATTTTTTTCAAATCTGCTGGCGTTTGTATTGGCAAGGTCATATAAACTTTGTTCCCTTGTTCATCCAATTCATACAAGCCGAAAATTTTGGCACATAAACGCGGGGCAAATTCATACATATCTAGCACAAATTTTTCCTGATAATCAATATTTTTCCCATTTCTATCAACAAAATTATGACGATTCGACGCGCTTATAGGGAACCAAAAACTTTCATCAATCACATCAAGATAGGGGGATTGATTTAATATCTTTAAAACGGGTGGAAACAACTCTTTAGCAACCTTTTTGCTTGGATGACCTTCATTTACGCCAATACATAGCTGACAATTGCTCATAAGGACAAAAAGAACCGGATTTTCTTTTCGATTTAAAATTGTATTTTCAATCACGGCTTTGGCAATTTCAGGATCTGTTAGCCCAGCTCTTAAGGCATTCATATACCCTTTTGCAACAAAATCAAAATCCTTATTACCATAATAAAATAAGCATTTGCCTTTTTCATTCTCGTTACGGGCAAATTCCCCCAAGGTTGTCCATGGAGATTTTTCATAGTCCCAATTCATCCCTTTTAAAACAAGGGGGTTCCTTTCAAACAACTCCAAGGTTTCATTAAAAAGATAATAACACGAATAATTCACAATGTTCACAACATCTTGCGGAGATAACTTTTCCTTATCAAAAGAATGGTATACATCTTTTAAGTGATAATGCATCTGAACATTCAATCTGTGGGTTTTTCTTTTATACAATTCTTTATTATGTTCTTGTACCCCTTCAAACGTCAACACATGTGCTCTATAATAAGATGGGTGACAAAGATAATGCCTCGAATCTTGTCCCTGTGTATTGCCTTTTACCTGTTCACCCACGGTTTCAAGTTCTTCTATTTTTATGTTCCTTCCATTCATAACAGGGTCACTCATAACAGGGGCTATCGAGGTGATGTTTTTTGTACGGTTGTTATATTCACACCTTAAACTGTCAATTCCGCTGTTTAAAACAAAAACCGAATGTTCATCCATTTCTTGAATATCTTTGTTATATAGCCCCGTATAAGAAACAGAAGAATCATCAAGCAGGAGCCCACTACTAGGCCCTAACAAATGCTGGAATGGGTTACCCAATTCAAAGGCACTTGAATCATAATACCCCAATGTGTTTAATAAATCTTGTTGAAACATGCGCATACACCTTTTTTCAATCGGATCGACAGGAAATTCTTTTAAGTGCGTGATATCATACAGCGGATGTTCCCCCTCTTTGGCACAAGCTATCACAGGAGCCAACAAATAACTCGCATTCACGTATGACATATACTCCCTATCCAACAAAGATTTCATCAAGTTGAGCATCTCCTTAAATCGTTGAACATCTTTATCTTGCTCAAGTTCTTTAAACGCTGGATCTTCCTTTGAAAGCATGCCATAACGAGATACATCCTGCCCAATATACTGAGCAAAGGGGAGTGAAATTTTATCAGGATTCATCAATAAATCAGTGATAAAACCTCTTATTTCAACAATCTCAGTGGGGAGTTTTTCCCTTTCAAAGCGTTCCTCATTGTCAAAATAGGTTTCTAAATTAACAGGTTCTGCCATTTCAGCATTCTTTTTCCCATTTTTAGAAGATGAACCTTGATATTCCCCTTGGGTAAATGAAAAATACTTTTCAAAATATGTGTGATGTTTGTTCAAAAAGCTGTTTATCAATGAAGATGCCATATCTCCAAGTGTATGTTCACCCGTCCGATTTAAGCGACGCATCCGCTCCCATACGGGTCCAATGAGATCATCTCCAGAAATAATCTCATTTAACATAGACATCTTTTCCCAATAAATTTTATTCAAAATATAATGATGATGTTTGCTTGTGTCATGACGGTTTTCATCTGTTAAAATATCGATTCCCTTACTATTTTCACGGCCATTAAAATAGTCCTGCAAAATCTCTGACCAAATAAATTCATTGGCAGAAATCCGTCTCTCCCCACGAGTACGAACTATGTCCAATGTTTCTGAGTTTGAAACAAGGGGAATTTCAAGCGATTCGGCTTGATCCAAAATTTTATTTAACCCGTCAATCGCTGTACCCGTTGTTGTGGGTGTTTGCCCCTCCTCTAATGGCAACAAAACGCCATCTCTTTGAATATCAAGCGCACTATTAAATGGCCGTAACCCCGTCATATCAAGTGCTTGTTTATTCAATGGTGTCTTGCTTAAATGATGATATCGATGGTCATCTTTTTGAATAACAAGACGGTTGACAGCCCTGCGGGAACGATCTTCTAAATGTGGGTCAAAAATACCCATTATTTTGGCCAGTTTGGAATTTGGATTTTCTTGTTTCAGCTTTTCATAAAAAACGTCCATCTTTTCAAATATTGACTCAAATTCACTCGGGTGATACCCTGCATTTGGCATATGCTCTATTGCAATTACGTCCGAAAGCGTTTCTTCAGGAACATCATTTCTTTTATAAGCTTTCATCAAACGATGCAAATAGTGGCCCACTTCGTGTCCAACAATGCCCATCAGCTCACCCTCTGTTTCTGCTAAATCAATCATTCCCTTTGTTATCGCAACAAAAATCCTTCCATCTGGCAATTCATGCGGAAAACAACACGCATTCGGATTCTCATCTGCTTGATAACAAAAAACAAACTTGTCAAAAAAATCATCTGGAACAATCTTTAACTCCTCATCCCTTAACAACGGCAGAAACATTTTTTTAAACCGCTCTTTGATAAAATCATTAAAAGCTTGCAACCGCTCTTTTTCCTCTTGATTAATCCCAGGGGATAAATAGGAATAAACACCATACTGCTTAAAAACCTCATCCCGTGCTGTTAAAAGTAAAGCATCTGAAAATGTTTTGCGTTTTCGTTGTTCCATCTCAGCCTCCAATCATATACTTTATCACATATCTATTGTAGCACAAAATAATAGATACAGCAATTTTTATCAAATAACTACTTGATTTTAAAGAAAAAAAATAAACAATCGTACATCAAAATAAAACCCAGACTAAATACCCCCACCCCGCAAGGGCTACTTTTACCCCCACCCCAAGTGCGAAAGCACTACTTTAACCTCCGCCCCCACAAACCCGCAAGGCGACAGCTCTACGGCAACCTCACCCGCCCAAAGAGCGTCAGCACTACGGTAACCTCGATGTGATGGATAGGTTAAGAGCCAGCTATAAAGGAGGAAATAGTGCTTAAATCACTGACCGCGTATG
>CALARE010000021.1 GCA_937888725.1 uncultured Alphaproteobacteria bacterium
GATGGGTTTATAAAAGCGGATAAAGATAGCAGATATGGATGAGTGAGCCGACTGACGTGTACATATCGAAGCATAGCGGAGGGGTACTCGAAGGAGGCTTAATCGCCATAGATGCTGTCTTTAGGCACTTTTTAAACTTACTGGCAGTTGAGCATTTATTTTCTTAGAAATGATACTTCACATTCGCAATCCCAGTATGGTTGGTATAATCCCCTTTGAGGAGGCCTTCATATTCCAAACCAATCTCGGTGCGTTTATCAAGTTCTAAGCCCATTTTAACACCAATTTCAATACCAAAGCGGTCCATTTCTTCCGTTTCATAGGCATAATTTGCTCCATTTAACAGAACAACGTTTGTATCCATTGTTGGAGCAATAAAGTCATAGGTTAATGCCGCTCTTAATTCTGGATAGAACCACATATTTGGTGCTAAACGGTAGCCAATGGTGTATCTTGCCCCCAAAATACCAGTGAGTGTATGGCTATCTGTTGCTTCAATTATCTGCCCTAAAGAATCCTCATATTCCTTTTGCTTGGCATAAACATATCTAAACCCAATTTCAGGTGAAATCACACCACTCACCCAATTACCAACGACAACAGGGCCCAATTTATACCCCGCAATGGCTTGTGCTGCCACAACGTTCACGTCAAATTCAGATTCCACCGTGGTTGAAAAGACGGACCGATTTTCTTTAACCTTTGACGTGCCATACATAGCAAATGCATTGGTGTAAAAACGGCTTGGACTATATTCCGCATACAAAGCCCCTGCGGTCGTTTCAATTTCAGTATCACGAGAATCAGTCCCCCCGTCACCCGAGGTATAGGCAATCATCGCACCGACTTTGAGCTCTTTAGTCAGTTTTGTTTCAATACCAGCGGCAAGACCATAACTATCCATATCCCATTTATTTTTGCCATCATATTCAGCTTGGGAATAAAGGCCTTCAACCCAAATATTGGACGTTTGACGTGGTTGTTTATAATGGATTTTACCGTTATAAACATAGTGTGAACGTTCCATAGAAGAATAGAACCGTTTGCCAATGGCATTGGAAATTTGACGCGTAATTTCATTGGCATGAGCGGTGATTAAACTCGATGTATCAGGTGTAATGGCATTCATTGCATCTTGATATTCTTGTGAGTCAAAACCTTGCATTTGAGCTAACTCATGCAACCCCGAACGAATTGCGGTTGCATCTTCATTTTCATCCATTTTACCGCCATCAATCCATGCTTCAGAGGCGTCTTTATTATAATTTTCACAATTACCCGATGGGCAAAATGGGTTGACAGGTTTGCTTGGTTTTGTCGAACCAGCTCCCCCTTGTGAGCCACCACCTGTGGTTGAGCCACGCTCAATCAAATAAACCCCTTGTTCCCCCTCTTTTTCTTTAATAGAGTACATGTGGTTGTCAGCAATACGAGCAAAGTTGCCCGTAATGCCTGATGAAGGGGTTGTCCCCTCACCTGCGGTCGCGGTATTAGATTCCACCTTAAGGATTTGATATTCCTTCACCTCACCTTTTTGAATTTCATCTACATCAACAATCACTTGCAAGGTTGTCCCTGCATTTGAAATATTAATCTGATTGCCCGCCACAACATTACCATGCCCTGTATCACCAATATGGGTGATGACTCTTGAATTTGTGTTGACGTTAAAATCACCTGTATAAATGCTGTTTACACCCAAATCAACAATGGAGTTATTCAAATTAATCGTACCGATTGTTTTGTTTGTTGCTTGTTTGGTATTAATCCCTGTTAATTGGAGTGAACTATCGATGATGTTCATCGTGCCTGCGTTATACACATCACCTGATTGGTCAAAAAGGGTATGCCCATCCGTTGGATAAGGTGTTTCCGTATAAGGGACATAGTTAATGCCCATCGTATCTTTCACATTTTGAATGTTCACCGTGCCAAGGTTGTAAATGTTGCTCCCTAAATCTGCCGTATTGTTTTTAAAGACAACCTTTGAGCCTGCAATCGTCATTTGAGCCCCAGCGTCATTATAAATAGCACCACCGAATTGAGCTTTGTTCCCATCAAATTCGGTTGTCCCATCTAACAGCATCACACCTTTATTGAAAATCGCACCACCGCCTGTGGTTGCCTCATTATTTTTAAAATAAACATCCCCATTAAAATTGACACGCCCTGTATCATTGGCGAACACTTCATTATAAACAGCACCACCATAACCCTTAGCACTTTGACTTAATGCCTTGTTCCCTTCAAATACAACGCTTGTCCCTTTGGCAAAGGTGGTATTCCCCTCAGCATTATAAAGAGCACCCCCTCGTGCTTGGATAAAGTGGACATTGTGTTGTTTTAATTCTTCACTGGTATATTGGTTTTCAGCAATCAAATTTTTGACTTCATTATTCTTAAAAGTGATGGTTGAGGTGCCATCTGAATCAGGGTTAAAATTCACAGACGCATAATTGGCAATCGCCCCACCAACCGCATAGGTTGAAGCCGAAATTTTGTTCCCCTCAAACGTTGCATCACTATTAAAGGTGGCTACAGCATCCGCACCCAATGCTTGCATTGCCCCACCTTCACCATAGGAATAACCTTGATTTGCGTCAATTGTGTTGCCATAAAAAGAAACCGTATTGTTAAAGGTCAAACGCCCATCTGCCAAATAAACACCCGCACCATTACCCGTTGATTGTTCCCCAAATGAGATCACACTGTTGCCTGTGAAATTGGTGACACCGTTAAATTCCACCTCAGAATACTTGCCCAATGTGTAAAGTCCAGCCCCAGCAGCCACAGCACCAAATGTTCCATCATTGAGTTCAGCCTTATTGCCTGTAAAGACGGTCGTCCCATCAAAGATGAGCTTCCCTTTCATATTAAAGGCACCTGCCCCATAGGCATAGCTATCATGCGTTGTTGAGAGGTTATTTACAAATGTCGTCAACCCTTTAAAATGAACCGTTGGAATGGACACCGCCTCACCATTAGCTGCATTTTCATTATTGGAATAGTCTGTCCCCGCATTATAAAGACCCGCCCCACGGGAGAAATCACCATTTTCAGCTATATTACCCGAAAAAGTGGCCGATTTGGCAAAGGTAACATCCTTTTCATTATAAAGACCTGCCCCATCACTTTGTGTTGGAACAGCTATTTGCCCCCATTGTTGTGAAACAATATTATCCTTAAACGTTGCAGAACCTAAAAAGTTTAAATCCCCCTGATTATAAACGCCAGCCCCTTGTGACAAAGAAAGTGCATACCCTTTACTTCCCTTTGCACCTGAAACAATCGTATTTCCATCAAATAAAGCGGTTGTATCTGAGGCAACTGTCATTGACTTTTCATTATAAACGCCAGCACCGCGTGCGGTCACCGCTGACGCTTCTTGGTTAAAGATTGTTGCCGCATCAATTGTATTATCAACAAAGGCAATACTCTTTCCCACAAATTCAAGGTTACCGTTATTCTTAATCGCCCCACCTAAAAAGCTTGTAATCGGGCTTTCATTCGGATTGTTAGGCAGATTTTTAGAATATTCATCCCCACGGACGGCAAAAGCAGGTTTTTGCACAAAAAAACCATCTTGAAATGTCACTTCACCCATAAAGGATAAATCATAATTTTCAGCCGTTAGCCATGATTCATCATGGTACACTTTATTGATAAATTCTTGCCCAGGGTTGGGGATACTAAACCCACCAGCTGCATCTCCTTTTGAGGTTAAAGTAATCGAAGAAAACCCCTGTAAAAGTGCTGTTCTAAGCTCTGTCCCATCATTAATAGCGGCATATAAATCGTCAGCTGCCAATGCTTGATACGGCATTGCAACTGAACAAAGCAACATACTCACAAATGCAAAACGTACAGCAATCCCACTCAATCTGAACACCGTGTTCGAGCGATTATCCCCCATAAATAGCCTCCTAAATGCATATTTATCATAAAGTATACTTTTATATCTTAAGTATTATGTGAAGTTTTTTTAAATTGCAAGTGCTTTTTTATATTTTTTTTCAATTTGATTCAAAAAAAAATCCTTACAGAATCAGACTTTAAATAACCCACTCATATTATTATAGTATTTTTAAAGATAAAAAAATCCTTTACATCAAAAAATAAATCCGCTAACGTATCAACAAGACAAAAGGAGTTAACAAATGGTTAAAATTGCAATCTGGTGTAGACATATGGGTGATAACATTATCGGTATCGGACCTGATATCCCGTGGCATATTTCAAGTGATTTTAAAAGATTTCGTCGCCTGACAGATGGCAAGGCATTGCTTGTCGGACAAACAACGTACGAAAGCTTTCCCAACCGCACATTGCCTAATCGTAAAATTTATATCCTCACATTTGAAAAGGATTATCAAGTTTCTGACCCCAGCATGCATCAGGTTATCCCCCTTGAAAAAGTGGCCGATATTCAAGAGGAACTTTATATTTCTGGCGGGGCAAGTATTTATCAGCTGATGATGGAAAAAAGCATGCCCGATTTAATTGTTGACAGTCTTTATATGGGAGAACTCAATCCTGATTTAACGGGGGCACCTGTCAGTATTCAAAAAAGCATTGATTTGATGGAAAAAAATTATCACAAAATAACAAATGATTTTATCCTTGATAACATCAACACCACCATTTGGGCAAAAAAGGGGGAAACGGTTGATGAAAAAACACTTGCACATTTGAAAAATCAAATTTATAACGTTTAAAGAAAAGACATATTTTATATAAAGGGAAAAATTATGAAACAGTATCTTGATTTGTTAAGTGAAGTCATGAAAAATGGCACAGATAAACCCAACCGCACAGGGATTGACACCCGATCCCTTTTTGGGGCACAAATGCGGTTCGATTTAAGCAAAGGGTTCCCCCTCGTCACCACGAAAAAGGTGCATTTAAAATCCATTATTCATGAGCTGATTTGGTTGCTTTCTGGCAATACAAACATCAAATATCTTAAAGATAATAATGTACGAATTTGGAACGAATGGGCTGATGAAAATGGTGATTTAGGCCCTGTTTATGGGGCACAATGGCGAAACTTTAACGGTCAAGGGATTGATCAGATTAAAGACGTGGTTAATTGCCTTAAAACCAATCCGAATGATAGACGGATGATTGTAAGTGCATGGAACCCCGCTCAAATTGATCAAATGGCCCTGCCCCCTTGTCATGCGTTTTTTCAATTTTATACCGCAAATGGCAAGCTTTCATGTCAATTGTATCAACGCAGTTGTGATTTATTTTTGGGTGTTCCGTTTAATATTGCCTCTTATTCATTGCTCACAATGATGATGGCACAGGTGACGGGATTTGAAGCGGGTGATTTTGTCCACACATTGGGAGATGCCCACATCTATCACAACCATTTTGATCAAGTGAAGGAACAACTCACTAGAACGCCATATGAATTGCCGACAATGAAAATCAACCCTGATGTAAAAGATATTGATGACTTTAAGTATGAAGATTTTGAGCTTATTGGTTATCAATCTCATCCAACATTAACGGGGGTTGTTGCAGTCTAAAAATGCCAATACCATTTTGATAAAATGGTGCAAATTTTACGCTAACCCATTGCTTTAATTACGTTTTATAACGCCTTAAAACAAAAATAGGATTTTAAAATGCTCAGACACATTTTACTTGCCCTCTTAATCTTAATGCTTGTTAAAGGATTTATGTACTTTTTTCTAGCCACTCATATCAAATATTTGGCACAAAAAATGGCTGACATTGACCCGTTACAATATAAGATTTTTGGAATGCTCCTCTTTTTTATGAGCTTTGTTCTTTGGGTCGGCTGGTTGCGGTATATGTTTTAATGTAAAATCCACAAGGCTGTGCGTTCAAATAAGATAGTCGCCAGTATCTTGGGGGAACTTCCCAAACACAAGCATCTTGGGATAAAACGCAAGTATCTTGGGGGAACTTTCCAAACACAAGTATCTTGGGCTCTTGTTTTTTGCCCAGATATCGGTTTTTCATCACCCTGATAGGCTTAAAAAAAACCAGCTCTCAATGAACCATTTTGGTGATTTAGCACATCAAGGATAAGGGGATATATCGCCATATTGGCCAATTCAATTTTAAATTTCAAATCATATAATTATTTTATTTAATTAAATCAATACATAAAGGTACAATAACGCCCTTTTACAAAAAAGCATATAGGCATTTTAAACCGATTTGTCAAGCCTGTTTGAAAAAATTTTATGCTCATCAATTGTGGGCAATTAGCACACCCTGCCATCATCAGCAATCATAACTTTTTGCTTTGAAAAATAGATTTCTATTTTCTCACCAGCTGTTATTTTTGATACGCACCTGCCCGATTTTTGCCTGCCAACGATTATTTTTGCTGGGCGAGTTGCCATTTTGCTAACCAAACGGCTCTATTTTCTCGCTAACTGTTATTTTTGATACGCACCTGCCTGATTTTTGCCTGCCAACTGTTATTTTTGATAAACAAACTTTTAAAATGGTTTTGCAAAAAGGGATTTGAACTTTCCTCTTTAAGCCTTTTTTTTAAAGCTGTTACCACTCAAACTGTTATGAGCTTGTCACACCCAAAAACCCAGCTTCTTTTTTTGCCAAACAGATTGACTCTTTAGCAACGCCCCTTTGGATTATGTGGATAACTCACTAAAAAACCAAAGTTATCCACAAGCAAACACATTGATTTTAAAAGGTTTTATAGACTTATCCACAGAAAATGGCAAAATATACACGCGTATACCAGTGCGTTATTTTTTTTTATTATTTTTTTTTATTTTTAAAACAAAGGGGGTTTAAGGGGGAAAAGATTTTTTTCTTTT
>CALARE010000022.1 GCA_937888725.1 uncultured Alphaproteobacteria bacterium
GTGTAAAAAAAACGACCCTTTTTTTTACACACTTTAAATTCCCTCACAACCCATAAAATCCAACACTTGTAGCCAATTTACAAATTGAGTAATTTTAAATCTTTTTTGATTTGGGATAAAAATAACCTATTGATTTTATTAGATTCAAAAAAGCGAGAAAATTTAATGCATTAAATTTTCCCACTTTTTATAAAAAACATACAAAATTAAAAACAAAAAAACGCACAACAACCAGCTATGCGTTTTTTTGTTTTTCTAACAATTAAAGCATCCGTTCAACCGTTTCTCTTGACACAGGTGAAAGGCTTTTATCAGCAACAACAGATTGCAATACAGCTTTTGCTGATGCCTTTGTTTGATCATCAAATTTGCGGTATTTTGCAAATGCCGTGAACAATCTTGCCGCCAAATGCGGATTAATTTTATCAATTTTCAAACATTCTTTTGCATAAAAGTCGTAGCCTTCTGGTGTATTGAATGATGCCAAATTGCCTGCAAATGCCCCCAATAGTCCACGCACTTTATTTGGGTTTTTATAATCAAATTTTGGATGGGTAATTAAATTTTTCACCGTTTCAAGTGTATTGATTGAGATATTTCTCGCTTGTACAGCAAACCATTTATTCAACACCAAATCATCCATTTCATACATTTGATAGAATTTTTTAAGTGCTTTTTCAGCCTCTGGCAAATTATTATTCACCAAAATACTGAGTGCTGATAATCTATCTGTTAAATTATTAGCCGTTTTAAATTGTTTATACACCAAATCTCTACGATTTGTAAGAGCTAAATAACCCAACGCCATATTTTTAATAGAACGAGCTGCAAAAGAGGCATTATCAGGTGTATAGTCACCTTTAAGATTGTTACTTTTATAAACTTTTAACAATTCTTTTTCAAAAGCCAAAGCAAATGCCTGACGCATCATTTGACGCACAACCTTAATCTTATGCATATTCACGATATCAGCTTTATCATATAAATCTTCCTCAGTTGGCAAAGCAATTGCACGTGCGATGAAGGCTTTATCCAACCCCTTTTGTGTCAAATAGGCACCCAAGGCTTTAATCACAGGCATATTTGGTTTTTGCTCACCCTTTTCAACCATATTAGCCATTACATCCATGGCATATTGATGACCTACCTCATAACGATTAAATAAATCAGAGTCATATTTCATCAAGTGGAGCCGTTCATCCTTTGTATATTTAATATCCAATGTAATTGGTGAAGTAAAGAAACGGTTAATTGACAACACAGGTTTTTCCTTTAACCCCTTAAATGTAAATGATTGCACCTTATGTCTTAAGATAAAGGTACCTGTTTTTATATCTTTCCCATTTTTACCTACAAGACCATATTGAAGCGGAATAACAAATGGCTTTTTAGATGTTTTATGCGATTGTTTAAAGGTAACAGTATAAACACCATCAACAAATGATGTTATAACCTTGACCGTTGGACGACCCGCCACAGAATACCAAGATTTAAAATCAGTTAAATCTTGCCCTGAAGCATCCTCAATCGCACGCACAAAATCATCAATTGTAACAGCCTCACCATCATGACGCTTAAAGTATAAAGCACACCCTTTCATAAACGCCTCTTTTCCAACAATAGAGCGTTGCATACGGATCACTTCAGCCCCTTTTTCATAAATTGTACTGGTATAAAAATTATCAATTTCATGATAAGAGTCAGGACGAACTGGGTGAGCTAATGGCCCATCATCTTCGGGAAATTGTGTTGCCCTTAACGCACTGACATCATCAATACGGGCTACAGAACGTGAAAATGTATCATACCCATACTCTGAATCTCTAAAGACGGTAAACCCTTCTTTTAACGACAGTTCAAACCAACTTCTTAATGTCACCCTATCCCCTGAATAGTTGTGAAAATATTCATGTGCAATCACATGATCGATATATTCATAAGAGGCATCAGTTGCTGTATCTGGTGAGGCTAATAATGCTGCATCATTAAAAATATTGAGTGATTTATTTTCCATCGCACCAGCATTAAAATGTGAAACAGCAACAATTGAAAAGCGATTTAAATCATATTCTAAACCAAAAACATCTTCATCCCATTTCATAGCACGTTTCAAAGCATCTAATGCAAACGTAAGACGATCTTGTTTACCCCGTTCGCAATAAAGATTTAAAGAAACCTCTTTCCCCGACATGGTTGTATAAGTGTCAGAAATCGTATCCAAATCACCCGCAACAAGGGCAAATAAATAACATGGTTTATTAAACGGATCTTCAAAAACAACCGTATCGCCTGTATCTTGAATCTTATTCCCATTTGATAAAAGAACTGGATATTTTTTGCGATCAGCATGAATGGTAACAATAAACTTACTTGGCACATCTGAATGATCGGGATAGTATGTGATTGAACGAAATCCCTCTGGCTCGCACTGGGTGCAAAAAATATCATTCGACACATAAAGCCCCATCAAACGGGTATTGCCCTCTGGGTTAATTTCAACCGTCGTTTCAAGTAAAAATGAGGTGTTTTTGGGATGAAGTATGAGTGAATTTTCATCCAATTCATAAGCTGATTTTGAAAGCGTTTCCCCATCTAATTTAATAGACAAAAGTTTCATATACTGACCATTTAAAAGCAAATCTTTTGAAGTGTCTACATCCTCAAAGTGAAGTTTTGCTTTAACAATTGTTTTTTGCTTATCAAGTGTAAAATCAAGTTCTGTCAATGGTAATTTATAATGTGGTGCTATGTAATCTTTTCTATATTTTAAAGCCATTTTCATTTTCCTTTCATCATCATATTATTTTAAAACTTTATTCATCCAAAAAGCCGCTTTATCCGCATCAGGAGCTATCCCCTCGGCACCCATTTTATAGATAAGTGCCAACCCCTTTATTGCCCGTTGATGTCCTTTATTAGCGGCTTTTTCATAATATAAAATTGCTTGAGAAATCCCCTGACCTGCCTCATAGCCACGGTCTAGATACACGCCATAAGCGTACTCTGCCTCAACAAAACCAGCATCTGCAGCCTTTTTCATCCAAAAGAGAGCTTGTTTTCTATTTTCTTTAATCTTATCACCAGTATCATATAAAAGAGCAAGCTCGTATTGTGCTTGTGGCAACCCAAGTTCAGCAGACCTTGTTAAAAACTGTTTTGATGCGTCAAAATCCCGCATCCCCTTTACCTCATTTTTTTTATAAAGCATACCTAAATAATAACTGCTCAATCTTGAAACGGATATATCCTTTGACCGTTCAGACAAAAGATAAAACCGTTCAGCTCTTTTAAATTCCCCATTAAAATCAGCTTGTTGTGCGATTTGAAATTGCTCCATTGGAGATAAAAAGAAATCTTTTGTCACCCCATAGATAACCCCACCTAACGACAATATTGTCAGTGTGAAAAGAAAACTGGAAAATCGAGCTCCTTTTTTTATCTTTAACATTTCTTTTCCCCTTTACAAATAAATAAAAGCTATGGTATAAAAGAACCAACAATTCATTTTGTAAAAAATTTGCTTTATTTTTAGTTTTTACATTTTAGAAGGAAAAAAAAATTTGTGCAAGGCTTTTTCTTATAAAAAATATGATTTCAACCCCCAAAATGGGGTTTTATCATTAACCTATGAATTTGGTGAATACACATTTGTTGAAAATATCACATTTCCTAATGCACCTTTTGACTTATCACATGAGCAAAAAATGGCATTGAATGAGATTTTTTTTCTCACACATATTGCTTTTGGGATTAGTTATTATAAAGCATTTTGCCCCAAAGAACTTGAAATTTTATCTGGCACATTATCTAAAAACGAAGCTCAATTTTTCAACCAATTTTATTTACAAGGGCTGGGGGAATTTGCTGTTCGAAATAACTTAAACCTTCAAAATCAGATTAATTTTCCCTTTAAGGATAACTTTAAAAGAGAAGTTTTATCACTTGATTTAAAAAATAGATTCCTCGTTCCTATTGGTGGTGGAAAAGATTCATGTGTGAGCCTAGAACTTTTAAAAAAAACACATCACGAAATCACTGCCATTTCTATTGGCACTGCCCGCCCAATTGAAGAATGTATCCAAACTGCTGGAGTTAAATCCTTGCTCATTTATCGCAAAATTGATGATACACTCATTGAGCTAAATAAAAAAGGCATTGTTTACAACGGACATGTCCCTATCACAGGATTGCTCGCCTTTTTACTATGGGCAAGTGCTGTTTTATACGATTATAGATATATTGCTATGAGCACAGAAAGTTCCGCTAATAGCGAAAATATGAAACAAGGCTCCCTCAAAATCAACCACCAATATAGCAAAAGTTTTTCCTTTGAAAGTGATTTTTATCATCTCACACAATCCGTTACACCTCGTTTTTTATATTTTTCACTCTTAAGACCTTTATCTGAATTAAAAATCGCTCAATTATTTGCACAGTATTGCCCCCGCTATTTTGATGTATTCACCAGCTGTAACAAAGCTTTTAAATTAGACAAAAGCAAACGATTAGATCGTTGGTGTGGCGAATGCGACAAATGCCGTTTTGTCTTTTTGGCACTCGCTCCCTTTATGAATAAAGAAAGTCTTATTAAAGCCGTTGGCAAAAACCCGCTAAACGACCTTAACAATTTAAATGGATATGAAGAATTATTGGGTTTAAGTGGACATAAACCTTTTGAATGCGTAGGAGAAATTGATGAGTGTCGCACGGCCTTTCATCTTTTATGCCAACATAATGACTATCAAAATGATGTGGTTATAAAAGCATTAAAGGATAAAGTCCCCACACCTAAAACTGATGTATTCCAACCAAATCCAGTGCATCAAATTCCAAAGGAGTTGTATGATGAAATTTCAAGATTTATCGGATAAAACAATTGCTATTTGGGGTATGGGGAAAGAAGGACAAGCCATTTATCATGTCCTACAACAAAAAGTACCCTCAGCCTCCTTGCTAATTGTGGGTGAAGAAAACACAGCTGACATTTTAAAAGCTGATGTACTGATAAAATCTCCTGGGGTTTCCCTTTACCGTGATGAAGTTCAAAACGCCATCCAACAAGGTGTTTTTTGCACCTCTGGAACGAACCTTTTTTTGAAAAACAAGTCTCCTAAAACAAAAGTGATTGCTGTAACAGGGACAAAAGGCAAAAGCACCACTTCATCCCTTTTATATCATACGCTTTTTCAGTTAGGGCTTCGTGTTGGACTTGCTGGAAATATTGGAAAACCGCTTATTGAATGTGTTGATGAGGATTTAGACATTGTTATTGCTGAATTATCAAGCTATCAAGCTGCTGATATAAAGGGCGATATTGAAATGGCAATTTTGACAAATCTGTACCCTGAGCATTTACAATGGCATAAAACGCATGAACAGTATTATATGGATAAAATCAACCTATTAAATCAAAGCAAATGCGTTATTATAAACGAAAAACAAGAACGTAGCCGTTTAAAAACAAACCATTTAACACAAAGAATGGGATTTAATACACAAACAACTATACATCATAAAGAGGGGGCTTTTTTTGATGACAATACACGCCTTTTTAAATCAGATGGTATTTTATTAAAAGGTGAACATAACCTTGAAAATGCTTGTGCGGTTTTAACTGTACTTAAACAATTAAACCTCCCACTTGAAAAAGCACAAAACGCCTTTAAATCATTCAATCCCCTTCCCCATAGATTAGAGATTTTAGGACAAAAAGATGGGATAACTTTTGTTGATGATAGTATTTCAACAACACCTGAAACCGCTATTGCTGGTGTTAAAGCCTTTTTATCGTATCCTTTCATTACACTCATCATTGGCGGTATGGACAGAGGACAAGATTATACCGAACTTATTCAATTTTTAACGACCCTATCTAAAAAAATATGCCTTATAACGCTACCTGATACAGGTGAACGAGCTTATTTATCTGCAAAAGAAAAAGGCATTTTTTGCTTAAACGCAAATACAATGGCTGATGCTGTCAATCTTGCTAAAACATACACGGAAAAAGGGGGTATCGTTCTTTTATCCCCAGCAGCACCCAGCTATAATCTATATAAAAATTTTGAAGAACGGGGTCAAGATTTTAAAAAAAATATTTTCTTATAAATTTATCTTGTTTAAAAAAAATGAATATGCTACAAGCATATAAAATAATATATAATATAACA
>CALARE010000023.1 GCA_937888725.1 uncultured Alphaproteobacteria bacterium
AAGAAAGAAGTTAAGAAAGAAAAACCCAAGCCACAGGAAAAACCAAAACCCAAGGTTGCTCCAAAGCCTATTCCTAAAAAACAATCGCAAGGTTTGCAAAGTTTGCTCGCCTCGGTTGAAAAGGTGAGAAAACCAGCCAATACTGCCCCAGCATCACCATCAAAACCATCTGGTGAAACGGTTAATAAGGGGATTAAGGGTGGCACGGAAGGTTCTTTTATGAACGAATTGACAATTTCAGAAAAAGACCTAATTGCTAATAAGATACGCTCTTGTTGGAATGTGAATGCGGGTGTGCAAGATGCTGATAAAATGATTATTGAGGTAAGAGCGTTTATCAATAAAGATGGTTCTGTGCGTGAGGTTAAGATTTTAAATATGAAACAAGACCCTATTTTTAGGTCAATGGCTGAAAGTGCGAAGCGTGCTATTTACGTTTGTGATGCAAAGGGCGAGGAATCACCTTTTAGAATACTTGCAAACAAACGCCCAGAAATGTATAATTCATGGAAACAAATTTATTTAAGGATGAACCCTGTTGATGGAGGTGTGTATTAATGAAACGGTTGATTTTAAGTGTGTTGCTGATGATTTGTTTTGCCTTGCCAGTAAGGGCTGAAATCCGCATTGATGTTACTGGGGCTCAATCAGAACCACTTCCTTTTGCAATGCCTGATTTAATTGGGGATGATGGGGATGAAATCACCGAAGTTGTTGTTGCTGATTTAGAGCGTTCAGGATTGTTCCGTCAGATTAATCCTGATGCCTATATTCAAAAATTTTCGGGTGTTGATGTGCGTCCCAACTTTAACGATTGGCGAGCCATTAATGCACAAGCATTGATTTATGGGACAGTAACTGAAAAATATGGAAAGATGACAGTTGCTTTTCGTATTTATGACGTGTTCGCAGGTGTTGAACTTTATGCTAAATCATTTACCGCAGATGCAAAATCATGGCGTAAATTGGCACATATGATTGCTGATGCAATTTATGAACGTATCACGGGTGAAAAAGGGTATTTTGACACCAGAGTTGCTTTTATTGATGAACGCGGTAATCAAATGAACCGCATCAAACGGTTAGCGATTATGGATCAAGATGGGGCAAATTTAACCTATTTAAGTGATGGGAAGGACCTTGTTTTAACGCCTCGTTTTTCACCAAATATGAAAGAGGTTGCCTATTTTTCATATAAAGATGGTAATCCTAAGGTTTATTTAATGGATGTTAATACATCAAAATCAACATTAGTGGGTAATTTTAAAGGAATGACTTTTGCTCCACGGTTTTCACCTGATGGGAAAAAGCTTTTAATCTCACTTGCTAAAAGGGGGAATTCAGATATTTATACCTATGATTTGGCAACCAAAAAACAAGTGCAATTGACAAATCACCCTTCTATTAACACTTCGCCAAGTTATTCACCTGATGGGAAAAAGATTGTCTTTAACTCGGACAGAGGCGGTAATCAACAACTCTATATTATGGATGCTGATGGTTCTAATGTTCAGCGTATTAGCTTTGGGGAAGGGACGTATGCAACCCCTGTCTGGTCACCAAGAGGAGATTATATTGCATTTACAAAAATCAGACATGGGCAGTTCCATATTGGGGTGATTAAACCTGATGGTTCAGGTGAACGCTTAATTACAAATGGATTTTTGGTGGAATCGCCATCGTGGGCACCCAATGGTCGCGTGTTGATGTTCTATCGTAAATCGCCATCAAGAAGTGATGGCTCTGGTGGTGATTCAAGGCTTTATACCATTGATATTACAGGGTATAATGAACGACAACTTATCACACCTAATAGTGCGTCAGCACCCGCTTGGTCACCCTTGTTACATTAATTGAAAAAAAATAAAATAAGGTATTGATTTTTATTTTGAAGGGGAGTATAAAAGAAGTAATAGTCAACTATTTTTTTCTTGTAAGGAGAGGGGTATGAAAAAATTAAGTTCTTTGGTTCCTGTTTTAATGCTGTTATCGGCTTGTACAAGTTATCAGCCTGATCTTGATGAAGCAGCTGAAGTGCGTATTCAAAGCCGTAGTGAAATTCGCTCTGAAATAGGGTGTCAATTCGCAGATACAAATGCAACCTACCGTGAGTGTGTGCTTGCAACTTATAGAAAACAAAAACCAAAAACTTTTTCTGTTACAACCTCTTGTGATGGGCAACCTGTTGCGGTTGTTTCAAATGGTGAGTTAAAACCAACAAATCCAGCAATTATGCAGTCTGCTGGTGTTGTGACGAATACTGTTGTAACACAAGTGCCTGTTCAAGCACCTGTTTCTCAACCTGCTCAAACGCCTCAACAAGCTGGTTGTGTTTCTCTCCCAGGGCAACCATGTGTCTATCAACAACCTGGTGAAGTTTATGAATATCAAATGCCTGCCACCCCTTGTGGCGAGGCTGACTGTCCTCCTTTGATTGAAGGGCCAAAAACCGTTACCGTTACCACAACAGAAACTGTAACTGAAAAACCAATTGAAGTTGTCCCAATGCCAGAACCATTGCCAGAAAAAACCTGGTGGGAAACCTATCAAGAAGAAAAAGCTCCAGAAGCACCAAAGGTTGTATGTCCATGTCCAGATCCGAATGATCCATGCCCACAATGCAACCCTAAATAAAACAAAAAATACTATTCTAAAACGAATACCTGTTTCTTATGTAGCTCTATCTACACCATGAAACAGGTATTCGTTTTATTCTAGCACTTTTAGTTTTATTTAAACAAACCCTTCTTATGTAGGTCATTCTACTTAGAAGGATTTTTTATGTTTTTTGCCTCTCTAAAATTTTATTTATTTTAATTTTTTATTTGACATAAGAATGGTATAAAAATATTTTATCTTATTTTTTAAGGAAAGGTTTTTGGGGTTAAATATTTTTTGCTTTGAAAGTTCTTTTAACTGAGGTAAATAAAGTTTCACCCAATTTGAATAATCCTTTTCTTTTTTTGTCATTTTGAAAACACATCTAAAAAAGCGATTGGCAATGTAATTTTTGAAAACTTTTTTTGTTGTTTTGTTGAGTTCGTTTTCTTGCATTAAAAGGAACAATCGTTTTGTGACTTCAATCTCATCATCCAATCTTTTTTGAGTGAGTGGTTTATGCATGGCACTGTTTTCTCTGATACGATAAAAATAAAGAACTTCAGGAACGTAAACAGCTACCTTTGACTGAAGAAGAAGGGTGTACAAAAAAATCAAATCTTCTCCAACGGTTAATCCTTTTGGGAATTCAAGGTTGTTGAGAGCTTGTTTTTTGTATAGCTTAGCACAAGAAGAAGCACCAATTCTTGGTTTTTTTCTTAAAATAAAATAATCGAATGGATTTTTGATTGTGATTAAGCTTGGTATTTCTATTTTTGAGAAAGTGCTGGGGATTTCTTCTTTAAAATCGCACCAAGCAAATTGAGCAGATGGATTTTTCTCTAAAGCAGTTATAAGTGCCTCTAAAAAGGTTGGTGCAATCATATCATCACTGTCTAAAAAGGTGATGTACTCACCTCTTGCATTTGAGATACCTCTGTTTCTTGCAACTGAAACCCCTTGATTTTTTTGCGAAATGATATGAATACGATTGTCTTTTTGAGCATACTGATTTAAAACATCAAGACTATGATCTGTCGAACCATCATTGATGCAAATAACTTCAAAATCTTGAAATGTTTGTTTTAAAACAGAATCAAGACAGGCACCTAAATATTTTTCAACATTATAAACGGGTATGAGAACAGAGATATGTGGCATTTTTTATCCGATTGCAAATTTAACTTTTATTATTTTTGCATTATAGGCATAAAAAAGAGGACTTGTCAATAAATCTCATAAAGCAATATGTTTTGAATTATGATGAGAATAGTATTCATATAACCTATTGAAACATAAAGAAATATGTTTTTTTAAGTAATTTAAGATATCCCTATTTACAAATTATTTTTAACCCCCATCTTTTGTCTGATTTTAACTTGTTAAGGGAGTTTAAATGAAAACATACTACATTGTGTCGGGTGGGTTTGATCCCATTCATGAGGGGCATATTGATTTAATTAAAGCATCTGCAAATGCTTCAGACGGGGTAATTGTGCTTGCCAATTCTGACGAATGGCTCTGCCAAAAAAAAGGTAAAAATTTTTATACCATGCAAACAAGGCGGGCAATATTGGAAAATATAAAAGGTGTGATTGATGTGATTGAATTTGATGATAGAGATTGTTCAGCTTCAGATGGTATCCGAAAAGCACGCAAAAAGTATCCTCATGATAATCTAATATTTGCAAATGGAGGAGATCGGGGAAAGGGTAATATTAGAGAAGATGCTATTTGCGATTTATTAGGTGTTCAAAAAGTTTTTGGTGTTGGCGGTGTTGGAAAAGCAAATTCATCTTCTTGGATTTTACAAAAGTGGGAACAAGATGCGTAAGATAAAGCTGTTATTTGATGTTGAACAATTGGCTGTTGATGGCTTAAAAGGAACGGGAATTGTTCGTGTTTGTGATGAATTGCTCAGAGGGTTAAATACGATACCAGATATTGATGTTTTTCCTGTTATTACCTCAGAACGAGGCAATTTTGATGTGTATTTAAAAGAAAAGGGGCTTTATGATATCTTTAAAGATAAAACCGTTTATTTGCCAAAATTAAAGGCAACAACAAAAAGGTATAATTTTTATCAAAAATTGCGTTCCTATTTGCTTTGTTTTATGTATCGGCATTCTTATCAAAAAGAGCTTCAAAAATACGATGCGTATTTGTCATTGTTTAGTCCGATTTCACCGATTGTGTATCAAAGTTCGGTTAAAACATACATGGTGATTCATGATTTGATTCCCATTTATTATCCAGAAGGGTGTTCCTCTAAATTTGTTAAAAAATTTGCAATGTGGATGAAACAAGCACAAGCAAATGGCTATTTTTGCATTTCAAGTGCGACGATTAAAGATTTTTTACGTTTTAGAAAAGGCATAAAAACAGGACCTGTTTATAAACTTTATTTAGGGGCAGATGATAAATTTAAACCTATTCATAATCAAAAAATGATAACAGCGGTTAAAGAAAAATATCACATTAAAACAGATAAATATTTTTTGGCGGTATCAGAGTTAACGGCACGCAAAAATTTACCTCATTTGTTGGAGAGTTTTGTCTTATTCTTAAATAAAACAAAAGCAACAGATATTTCCTTGGTTTTAGTGGGGCCAAAAAGAGATGGCTATGAAGCATTGCATCAGATGATTGATGGATTAGATAAATACCAAAATAAAATTATCACAACAGGCTTTGTTTTAGATGATGATTTACCTATTCTTTATAGTGGGGCAAAAGGCTTTATTTATCCCAGTCTTTATGAGGGGTTTGGTCTTCCTATATTAGAGGCAATGAAAGCAGGCACGCCTGTTATTACAGCGGATAATACATCATTACCAGAAGTGGCAGGTGATGCTGGGTTATATATTACAGGTCAAAATGTTACTGAAACTTCAAATGCATTAATTAAATTATATCAAGATAAAAATTTGGCACATCGGTTAAGTCAAAAAGGTTTAAAACAAGCACAAAAATTCAATTGGCAAACAACAATTGAAACAATTGTGCGTGTGTTAAACAAAAAACAAAAGGAGAAATAATGAAAAAAAAGGCACTGATTACAGGGATTGCTGGACAAGATGGTTCGTATTTAGCAGAGTTATTGCTTGAAAAAGGTTATGAGGTTCATGCGATGATTCGTAGAAGTTCTTCCCATAATACAAGTCGGATTGAACCAATTATTGATCGGCTAAAATTACACTATGGTGATTTAACAGATAGTGTAAATATTATGCGTCTTGTTGGACAAATTGAGCCAGATGAAATTTATAATTTAGGGGCACAAAGTCATGTTAAAATTTCATGGGATTGTCCAGAATTTACCGCAGAAACAGATGCATTAGGTGCCCTTCGGCTTTTAGAGGCTATCAGGGTGAATAATTTAGAAAAAAAGACAAAGTTTTATCAGGCATCAACTTCTGAACTTTATGGACTTATCCAATCGCCTATTCAGTCAGAAACAACACCTTTTTATCCTCGTTCACCTTATGGTGTGGCAAAGCTGTATGCTTATTGGATTACAATCAATTATCGTGAAAGTTTTAAAATATTTGCTTCAAATGGAATTTTGTTTAATCATGAAAGTCCTAGACGTGGCGAAAATTTTGTAACTAGAAAAATCACATTGGCCGCAACGCGGATTAAAGAGGGATTACAAGAATGTTTGTATCTTGGGAATTTGAATGCAAAACGCGATTGGGGGCATGCTAAAGATTATGTTGAAGGGATGTGGCGGATTTTGCAAGCTGACAAAGCGGATGATTTTGTGCTTGCGACTGGCGTTACAACATCTATTAGGGATTTTGTGACGGCTGTTTTTAAAACACTTGATATTGAAATTGAATGGCAAGGTGTTGGTTTAAATGAAAAGGGGATTGATAAAAAAACAGGCAAGACAATTGTTCAAGTTGATGAACGTTTTTTTAGACCAGCTGAAGTGGATGTCCTCTTGGGAGATAGCCAAAAAGCTTTATTACAACTTGGGTGGCGACCAAGATATGACCTACAGGCATTGGTGGAAGAAATGGTTGTGCATGATTTAAAACTTGCTCAGAAAGAAAAGCTT
>CALARE010000024.1 GCA_937888725.1 uncultured Alphaproteobacteria bacterium
TGGTACAACGGACAATGAAACGGTTATTGCCAATGCCTTAACACAAGGGACAACAGGTCATGCCGTGTTTAGTCGTATGCAAAGTGAGATGCTTGTTGCTTTACAATCACAAAACAAGGAGACAGTCGCAAAGGCCAAGAAAGCCCTGTCTGCTGTTGGGTCGACGGATCAATCAGCGGTACAATCGGTTACAACCGAGCATATTGGAGCGATTTTTAATGTTGTAAAATCAGAGATGCCAAGTGCAATAGGCGGTATTGGTCGTTCAGGCGGTGAGGAAGAAACAAGAGCAAAAGTGTACATTAAAGGCCTTTATGATCAAACAAAATCTACGATGGGAGAGGGCTTTAAAGCAAGGTCAAAAGGAGCTGTTTTAGGTGTTCAATCTCAAATCGGTGAAGATTTAACCGTTGGTGTTGGTTATGCGTTTAGTAATACGATAGCCAAAGAAGATTTACGCCGAACAGAAGCTGATACAAACACGGCTTTTGCAAGCATTCACTATCAACCTAATGCTTGGTGGATGAGTGGATTGGCGACGTATTCCAGAGCTAACTATGATGAGAAAAAAGAAATCCTCTCAACCACAGGAACGGCAAATTATAACCTAGATTCTTGGGGTATTCAGGTAATGACAGGTTATGATGTTAAACTGGATAGAAGTGTTATCACACCTGAAGTTGGCATTAGATATCTAAGTCTTAAACAAGAAGGATACACCGACACGCTTGGCACAACAGTTGAAGGTACAAAGGCTGATTATGTGACGGCGATGATTGGTGTGCGTGGAATGTTAAATTTAGGTGCCATTCGTCCAACAGCTGGCTTTAGTATTGGCTATGATGTGGTAACGGATGATATCTCAGCTGTCAATACTCTTGCCAATGGTGCAACCTATACTGTTAATAGTGAAAAACTTGATAAACTAAGTACAATTGTTACATTAGGATTTAAAGCTGATATTTCAAAAAATACTTCTTTCAGTCTTGAATATTCGGGTACATTTAGAAAAGAATATCAAGATCACTCTGGTATGTTGAGATTTAACTATTCTTTCTAAAATAAAAAAAGTCTCACTCCAAAATGAGTGAGACTTTTTCCTCCCTTTTTATCAAGATTTAATAAAGAGGTTTACCATAGTAAGCATCTAAATATAAATCCTTGATTTCTGCGATCAATGGATAACGAGCATTACACCCTGTACATTGATCATCAAATGCTTTGACTGATAATTCATCTAAACAATCAACAAAAGCTTTTTCATCAACACCAGCATCTTTAATTGACATTGGAATATTGATTTCAGCTTTAAGTGCTTGGATGGCATCAATCAAACATTTCACTTTTGCATCATCATCTTTTGCACCCTCAGTTAAGCCTAAAATATCGGCAAAACGAGCGTATCTTGATTTTACAAAAGGATATTTGTATTGAGGGAATGTTCCTTGTTTTGTTGGCTTGTCTGTTGCATTGTATTTAACAACATAAGGCAATAACAAGGCATTTGCCAAACCATGAGCGACATGGAATTCACCCCCTAATTTGTGAGCCATTGAGTGGCACAACCCTAAGAATGAGTTAGCAAATGCTTGACCAGCAAGTGTTGCTGCATAGTGCATTTTTTCACGTGCTTTTGGATCTTCAGCCCCATTGTTATATGAACGAGCCAAATATTTAAAGACCAAACGAGCAGCTTCTAATGCTTGACCATCTGACAAATTGTTTGCAAAAATTGAAGTGTATGCTTCTAATGCATGTGTCAAAACGTCAATACCAGAAAATGCTGTTAATCCTTTTGGCATGCTCATTGCCAAATCTGGATCAACAATTGCCATGTTTGGCAAAATTTCGTAGTCAGTAATTGGATATTTTTGGTTTGTTTTGTCGTCTGTAATAACTGTAAATGGTGTTACTTCAGAGCCAGTACCTGATGTTGTTGGAATTGCAACCATTTTTGATTTTTGCAATTTAGGGAATTCAACAATTTTTTTGCGAATATCAATAAAACGCATTGCAATATCAGCAAATTCCAATTCTGGGTGTTCATACATCAACCAAACAATCTTTGTAGCATCCATTGGTGAACCACCACCAATAGCAACAAATACATCTGGTTCAAAACGTCTGACTTGATCCAAAATAATATCAATTGTTGATAAATCTGGATCTGGTTTAACTTGGTCAAAAACTTGGTATGTCATGCCATTTTTTTCTAAAATACCAGCAATACGAGCAGTTACACCGATTTTTGTCATAGTGCTATCGGTAATGATAAATGCTTTTTTATGCCCTTGTAATTCAGCCAAAGCAAAATCTAAACAACCACGTTTGAAATAGATTTTTTCAGGTGTTTTAAACCACAACATATTTTCACGACGTTCAGCAACTGATTTAATATTCATTAAGTGTTTCACTCCTATGTTTTCACTTACAGCATTGCCACCCCATGAACCACAACCAAGTGTGAGTGATGGTGCTAATTTAAAATTGTACATATCACCAATAGCCCCTTGTGATGCAGGCATATTAATGAGCGTTCTTGCTGTTGTTAATGTGTTTGAGAAAAGGGTGATTCTATCTCTATTTTTCTCAGATGTATACAAAACAGAGGTATGTCCAGCTCCACCCAAAACGATTAATTTTTGAGCCATTTCAACAGCTTGTTCAAATGTTTTTGCTTTAAAGAAACCCAATACAGGTGAAAGCTTTTCATGTGCAAATGGGTTACTATCTTCAATTTCGTCAGATTCTGCAATCAAGACTTTTGTTTCAAATGGAACTTTAATCCCTGCCATTTCAGCAATCTTATATGCTGGTTGTCCAACGATTCCCGCATTTAATTTGCCATCAACAAAGATAAGATTTTTTAATTTCTTTCTATCTTTTTCAGCCAAGAAAACACAGCCACGTTTTTCAAATTCAGCCTTTACAGTATCATAAACAGAATCGAGAACAACAACTGCTTGTTCTGAAGCACAAATCATACCATTGTCAAAGGTTTTACTCATGATAACACTGCTAACAGCCATCCTCATATCAGCAGTTTCATCAATAATAACAGGTGTATTACCAGCACCAACACCGATGGCTGGTGTTCCAGAACTATAAGCTGCCTTTACCATTCCAGGGCCACCTGTTGCCAAGATTAATGAGATATCCTTATGCCCCATTAGGTACCCTGTAATAGCTGGTGTAATTTCATCCAACCAGCCAATGATATCTTTTGGTGCACCAGCTTTGACAGCAGCCTCTAAAACAATGCGAGCGGCTTCATTTGTACATCCTTTTGCACGTGGATGTGGTGCAAAAATAATACCATTTCTTGTTTTTAAAGAAATAAGTGCTTTAAAAATCGCCGTGGATGTTGGGTTTGTAGTTGGAACGATACCTGCAATAACACCGACAGGTTCTGCAATTTTTGTAAAACCTTGTTCAGAATCAGTGCAAATCACACCACATGTCTTTTCATTTTTATAAGCATTAAAAATATATTCTGCTGCAAAGTGATTTTTAATCACTTTATCTTCAACAATACCCATTCCCGTTTCTTTAACAGCCATTTGAGCCAATGGAATACGGGCAGAACAAGCCGCAACAGATGCTGCTTTAAAAATTTTATCAATTTGTTCTTGAGAAAAAGTTGCAAATTCAGCTTGTGCTTTTTTTACTTTTGCAACAATGTTATCAACAACGGTTTTTTGTTCTTCTGTAATATCTGCCATAAATCCTCCGTCATATAAAGTTCATATTTCAGCAAAAGTATACAAATTTTTATTGAATAAGCAAGTTTTTTCTTTGTTTTTGTTATAAAAAATTAAAAAAAGAGATGCAAAAATAAATCGCATCTCTTTTTGTGGGGAAAGACTTATTATTTTGAAACAATAACCATTGCTTCTCGTAAAACCCTGTCACCAGAAATTGTGTATCCTGTTTGCAATTCTTGCACAATAGTGCCAGGCTCTTTTGTATCATCCTCAATTTCTTGAATAACTTTATGCAAATTTGGATCAAAAACAACACCTAGTGCTTGCATTTTTTGAACACCATTATGTTCAAATGCGGTTAAAAGTTGTTTTTCAGTCATTTGAACACCTTTTAAAAGATTTTCTAAAAAGGTAACACATTCTTCATTGCCTGCTTGTTTTAAATTTTCAATCCCTTTTTCAGCATGACTAATAGCACCATTTAGACAATCTGCAACATTTAATAATTCCTTTGCAAAAGAAACAATTGCGTATTTGTGTGCTTTTTCAATATCAATTTGAGTTCTTTTCCTTAAATTTTCCATCTCAGCTTGTGAACGTAAAGCTAAATCTTTCCATTTTTGAACATCTTCTAAAAGAGCTTCTTGCTGAGTTGGTCCTTCATTTGAATCTGCAACTTCTTTTTCAGGTTCTTCAATTTTATCAGCAGTCTTTTTTAAAGTGGATATTTTTTCTTCTTGTGGGTTTTTATTTTTTTTATTCATCAAATAAACTCCATATTTTTTATAAAAAAAACGAATATGTCTATATGTAGATGTTTTTGATTCAAAAATCAAGGGGGATGGGTGATTCTTTTGAAAAATGACTTGATTAGAATCCAAAAAAGTCATATAATTTCCTAAATTTTAACAAACTAAGGAGTATTTATGCAAAGACCATCAAAAAGAAATGCAAATCAATTAAGAGATGTTGAATTAAAAATTAATGTTAACAAACATGCTGAAGGGTCATGCCTTATCAAGGCCGGTGATACTGAGGTTATTTGTACTGCAACAGTTGAAGAAAAAGTCCCAACATGGCTTAAAAATTCTGGTCAAGGTTGGGTTACTGCTGAATACGGGATGATTCCACGGGCAACAGGTGTACGCATTGATAGAGAAGCCAAAAAAGGACAATCAGGGCGAACACAAGAAATTCAACGTTTGATTGGTAGAGCATTAAGAGCGGGCATTAATTTAAGAGCAATTGAAAATATCAACATCAAAATTGATTGTGATGTTATTCAAGCTGATGGAGGCACACGCACCGCTTCTGTAACAGGTGGGTTTGTTGCTCTTTATCTTGCATGTCAAAAACTTTTGGCACAAGGTAAAATTAAAACAATGCCCATCACTCAATTTATTGCTGCTGTTTCTTGTGGCATTTATCAAGGAACTCCTGTTTTAGACTTGGATTATATTGAAGATTCAAATGCAGAAACAGATTCAAATTTTGTTATGACAGATAAAAACTCTCTCATTGAAATTCAAGGTACGGCTGAACATGGTTCTTTTACAGCAACTGAATTTTCTAAATTATTGGAGTTGGCAGAAAAAGGTATTAAAGAGCTTATTCAAAAACAAAAAGATGTTTTAGGAGTTAAATAATGACAAACACCATTATTTTTGCGACACATAATAAACATAAAATTGATGAAGTTAGCAAAATTTTATCTCCTCTAAACATTTCAATTATTGGTGGAGATGATTGTAATCTCCCAGAAGTTGAGGAAACGGGTGAAACTTTTGAAGAAAATGCATTAATTAAAGCATTAGCTGGTGTTAAATTTCTTGGGAAACCTGTTTTAGCAGAAGATGCAGGTCTTTCAATTGACGGATTAGACGGTGCACCAGGCGTTTATTCTGCTAGATTCGCATCATCACACGGGGGATATCCAAATACATTTAAATATATCAATGAACAACTTGGGAGTACAAAATCTCGCAAAGCACACTATACCAGCGTTATGGTATTGGCTTTTTCTGAAAATGAATATTATGTGTTTAAAGGGTATATGAACGGAAAAATTGCATTAGAACCAAGTGGAACAAATGGATTCGGTTATGATCCATTGTTTATTCCTGATGGATTCGATACAACTTTGGGTCATATTGATGAAACAACAAAAAACAGTATATCTCATCGATCAAAATCCATTAAACAAGTATATGATTTTTTAAAAAATAAAAAATTATAAAAAGCCCAACTGCCTCAAGAGTTAAGAGTAGGTAGTTTAGAAGCACGACTACTTAAGAGTTAAAATGGGAGGTTCTAGTCAGATAGATAGGCGGTGATTCCTCACACGATGGGTAGAGTTAA
>CALARE010000025.1 GCA_937888725.1 uncultured Alphaproteobacteria bacterium
TAAGTGCTGGGGAACAACGCCAAATTATCGCTCAAAAAGTTGGCGTTAGCGTCCGTACTCTTTTTAATTTTATCCACACGATTAAAAATGAACAACTTACGGGGGTAAGATGATACCAAAAATTATACATTATTGTTGGTTCGGTGGTGGAGAAAAAGATGCTAAGAGTTTAGCATGTATGAAAACTTGGCAAAAAATGCTCCCCGATTATCAAATCAAGGAATGGTCAGAAAAAGATTTGGAAAAAGTCAACAATGCTTATGTTAAAGAGGCATACCAAGCAAAGAAATGGGCATTTGTTGCGGATTATTTTAGGTTGTATGCCTTATATCACGAAGGGGGAATTTATTTTGACACAGATGTTGAAGTGAAAAAAACTCTTGATGAATTTTTAGAATTGGATTTTTTCATTGGTTCAGAAAAATATGGTAAAAGCCAACATTTGGGTACAGCGGTTATTGGGGCAATAAAAGGTTCAAAAGTTATAAAAAAACTTTTATCGGTATATGATGATATCCACTTTATCAAAAAAGATGGCGTTTACGATATGACTCCCAATACTGTTAGATTAATTAAGCCATTGAAAGAATGTGGATTCAATGAAGTCTACACAGAAGATAGCCCCATTTATTTGGATGAAAAGAATGTAATTTATCCAATCAATTATTTTTCAGCAGAAAGTGAAAAGAGTTATTGTACCCATCATTTTGTTGCCTCTTGGCGGGATAATTTTGTTTGTAAAAACAAATGGCAACTCCATTTATTTGGGAAAGACATCTCTATTTATCGATACAAAATTATAAAACAAAATGAATTTAAATATCCACAATCAATGACAAAAAAGCTCATCGATTGGAATTATAAAAAAAATTATAAAATTTTAATTGGAGTGGAAGAAGAAATTTTTCAAAAACCAATTGATTTGGTTTATTTGTGGGTTGATGGGAATGATTCTGAATGGCAAAAATCAAAAAAATACTGGCAAGAAAAAGAGGGGATAACCTCATCCGCAGCACTAAACCCTTGTCGCTTTATTGATAATGAGGAGTTAAGATATTCACTTCGTTCGGCCCAAATGTTTGCTCCTTGGATACGAAAGATATTTATTGTAACGAATGGTCAAATTCCAAAATGGCTTGATACTTCACATCCCAAAATTCAGATTGTCACACATGATGAGATTATGCCGAAAGAAGCTTTGCCAACATTTAATGCATGTGCAATTGAGACGTGCTTAGACAATATACCAAATTTATCAGAACATTTTTTATTTGCAAATGATGATGAATTTTTTGATAAGAGCATCAGTCCACATTATTTTTTTACTAAAAACGGGATTCCGCTTATTTATTTGAAATATCATAAAAAATGGGATAAAAACCTTTTAAAAAATGATATGTATTTTTCAATGATAGCACATGCATTTCAGCTAGTTGATGAAAAATTTAAAAATTGGACAGGGACACATTGTATTTGTGCTTATACAAAGAATAATCTTAAAGAATGCAAAAAAGAATTTTGTACACAATTTAATAAAACAACTCTTTCAAAATTTAGATCTTTTGACAATATTCAACGGCATATTTATGATTTTTGGGCAATAAAAAATAGAAAGGCAAAAGCTTTATATTTTAAAAACAAAAAAAAGACACGGCAGTTATATCTAAACATAGGGTCATTTGAACATATGAATGAGCGTTTAAAAAAATATAAGCCTTTTCTTGTTTGTTATAACGATACAGAAAAAGTGACCCAGCAAGAGAGGGAAAATCTTAAACATTTTTTAAGCAACAGATATCCACAAAAACAAGAATGGGAACTCTTTTAAACATAAGGAAACTTCATGCCAAAAATATCAATAATTGTTCCAGTCTACAATGTTAAAAAATATCTATCTAAATGTTTGGATAGCTTAATTAATCAAACACTTAAAGATATTGAAATCATCTGTGTCAATGATGGGTCAACGGATAACTCGCTTGATATTTTGAATGAATATGCAAAAAAAGATGAGAGGATTGTTGTAATTAATAAAGAAAACTCAGGACCAGGAGCAAGCCGAAATCTTGGAATTGAAAAAGCCACAGGTGAATACATTCAATTCGTTGATTCTGATGATTGGATTGAAAAAGAAACTTGCGAAATATGTTATAAAAAAGCAAAAGAACATGACGTTGATATGATAAGTTTCAATGCTAATAAAATTTGCAACAAAAAAACTTTTCCAATTTATTATTATAATACAAAAACAGAAAGAATTATTGACTTTGAAAAAGTTTTACCGATAATTTTTAAATCACCATTTCATTCCTGTCATTATTTAATTAAAACTAATTTTTTGATTAATAATGATATTCACTATCCTGAAAATATCTTTTGGGGTGAAGATATTCCTTTTGTTTTGAAATGCTGGACACATACAAAAAAAGTTTGTCTAATTCCAAATCGGTTATACAATTATATTCAGCGTCAAAACTCTATAACTCAAAACAACACCCATTTTTTTGATTTATTTAAATTAATACCTCTGCTAAAAAAAATTCAACCTTCTCAAAATAATTTTTTATTTAATGAAATGTTGTCCTCATGGATAGGTGAACATTTTTGTTGGATTTATATAAACAAGAGAAACAAAAACACATTGGAAAAAATAAAACAATTCTCTCAAGAAAATGGTTGCTTGGTTGAATACCAATACCTACTCAATCAAATCAAAATGATTGATAGAACTTTTCTAAAGGTTAAATTATTTGGGAAAATTCCAATATTATCAATTAGAAGAAAGAATAACAAAACAAGAATTCGTTTTTTAGGGGTCCGTATTCTAATAATAAAGGGATAAACAATGAATACGTTTTTAAAAATATTAATAAAGCTAATACCGATAAAAAAATATAGAAAAATGGCCAGAGATTTTATTAACAATAATGGTATACAGGCGTTTTTTCCCTCAAAAAAAATAAAAATATATTATTATAAAGATAAATTAAATTTTGGAGACACGCTTAATGAGAGTTTAATGTCTTATTTTAATATTTCCTACACATATACTTATTTTAAATATGCTCAATTAATTTGTATTGGCTCTATTCTTCAAAAGTATCTTGATAATGGAAATAATACAACAAAGAAACCTATTCATGTATTTGGATCTGGTTTTATTACACAGCAATCATGCGAAAATGAAAAATTTTCTTGTCCTGTTATTTTTCATGCTTTGCGTGGAAAATTAACTTTAAAAAGATGTGAAAAAATTACAAACCAGGATTTAAGTTCGGTTGTTTTAGGTGATCCAGGTTTGTTAATAAAAAAAATATTTCCCTCAATAAATACAAGTAAAAAATATGATGTCGGAATAATTTGTCATTATGTTGATAAAAATGAACCGACATTGAATAATATACAACTTAAAAATCTTTCTGTAAAATATATTGATGTTGCTCAAAGCCCAAAAAATTTTGTTGAAGATGTTTATAAGTGCAAGTTTATTTTATCATCAGCAATGCACGGGTTAATTTGTGCAGATTCATTAGGAATTCCAAACAAACACATTGTTTTAAGTGATAAAGTAGTGGGAGGAGAATATAAATTTAAGGATTATTATTCTGTTTTTAAGAATTTTGTATATAGACCAATTTACCTTAAAAACACAATAATTAATGATAACGATATTAAAAGATATTGTTCAGAGTACACAATTACAGAGGAGCAAGTTGAAGAAATCTGTAAAAATTTAATAAAAGTATTTCCATTAGAAAGGTTAAAAAAATGAAGAAAAGAATATTTACTTTTTGGGAGCCAAAAGAAAATTTAACTGGATATATCCGTTTATGTATAAAAACGTGGGAGAAACACTTACCAGAATATGAAATTGTGGTTTGTGATTACGATAATCTAAAAAATTATTTACCTAAAAAAGTTGTTAAAGCAATAGTTTGTAAAAAAATGTCTCTGGCAATGCAGTCAGATGCAATAAGAAGTGCCTTACTGAAGTATCACGCTGGAATTTGGATGGATGCAGATACAATTATAACAACTTCATCAGTTTTAAGTGAGTTGGATAAATCAAATTGTACAATGATTGGACGAAAATCGGATGAAGTTATATATGGTGCATTTATTTATACAAGGAAACCAAATTGTGATTTTATGAATGAATGGTTTAAAGCATGTCTTTCACACATACGTTTATTTCGAAAAGCACGAATTTTTAAAAAAATAGGTCTGTGTAAAAAATTATATAAAAAAACTAGAAATTGGGATTGGTGTAGTAATGCTATTATCGACCCATTAGCAAAAAAAATGAATTCGAAAGAATTTTATTGTGTTGATAAAAATGAATTAAATGCATTACCAGAATATACCGAAAACGAAATTCTAAAAAATGAAGATAAGTTAAAAAATTATCAAGAATTTTGGTTTAAACAAGGGGATTATCAAAGTATATTATCTGAAAATAAGGGTATTATTTTACTTCACAATTCTTGGACTCCAATAGAGTACAAAAAAATGGATGAAGATCAATTTTTAAAACAAGATATATTGTTATCAAAATTGTTAAAGGAAGTTTTAAAATGATACAATTTTTTGTGCGATTGCTGTGTTTACCAATTCCTAATAAAAAGTGGCGTAAAAAATTACGTCGAAAATTAACTAATTTTTTAAAAAATAAATTGGTTGATTTTGGTAAAATTTATTATCTTAATGATTCTTTACATTGTGAATTTTGTAAGTGCAATGAGCTTATTGGTAAGGATGATAAAATACTAATTATTGCACCACACCCAGATGATGATGTTATCGGTTGTGGTGGTATAATGGCAAAATATTCTTCTCAATGTGATTGCTTGTGTATTAATAGTTCTGGTTTTAAGAGATCTTACGATACAAAATCATATGAAGAAATTGCAGATGAACGAATTTGTGAATTTTATAATGCTATGGATTTTTTGGGCATTAAAAACAGGTGGATATTTAAAATTTTTGGACCAACACCACATTTTGATAAAATGATAGCAAAAGAAAAAGATTATCTAGCATCTGTAAATTTTTCAAAGTATACACACATTTTTGTCCCAGATAGAAACGATGGACACAGAGAGCATCAGTTTTTAACTAAATTTTTTATTCCATATTTAATGATGAAACAGGGATATAATTCTAAAACACTTATAGCATATTATAATGTTTGGGGAACAATAACTATGCCAAATTATTTTGAAGATATTACATCAATACAACAGAAGAAGACTGATGCTTTACTATTGTACAAAAGTCGTATGCAAGTAGAAGACAATTATGCAAAACGTATTGCTGGATTAAATTATTTTTATGGACTTTTTATCAATTCTAAATATGCTGAAGCTTATCATGTTGAGCCAATTAAAAAATTTTTATCATATAATGATGATAAAAATTGGGCACGATATAAATAAAACAGATTTTTTTAGCGATAATTGACGGCAATTTGAAAAATTACTATGAATAATATTGTAATAAAAAAAATTAAACCAGAACAATTTGATAAAAATAAACTTTGTTTAAATTTAATTCACAATCGTTTTGATTTGTTGTATTCTTCTTATGATTTATATCAATTAAATGAATATCAGATTCCAGTTAAATTAGAAAAACAAGTTTTAACTGTTGGATTGTATTTAAATAATATTAAAAACAATGTTTTGAGTGAATTTTTTTCTTTTTTGTTTAATCAGTATACTGATGCAGAGGTTATTTATATTAAACATTCTATAACTCCATTAGAATTTGCAAGACCTTATCCGTATTGGCATATCGCTTTTCCAAAAACAATTGAAGAATTTAATTCTACACTACATTCAAAGGTTCGATATAATACAAAATGGTATCCTAAAAAGATAAAAGACGAATTAGGAAAATTTGAAATAGAAAAATTTTTGATTAAAGAAACAACTTCCAATATGTTAGAATTATTTTTGTATTGGAAAAAAGAAACCCATGGATTTGTTTTTAATGGCTCCCCATTAGAATATGCTCAAAAAGCTGGTATTACACATACATATACACTAAAAATACAAAAAAAAATAGAAGCAATAGCTTTTATATGTGACACAGGAGAAAATGTTTACTTTGAAAACTTTTCTTATAATAATTTGTATAAGAAATACTCTTTAGGTATGGTTCTTTATTATGCTATTATTTCTGATTTAATTAATCAAAAAAAGAAAGTATTTTACCTAAGTGGTGGTAATTTGGATTATAAGAGACGATATAATGGCATAGAAACAACAACATATTCAGGTTTTGTTTATCGATATTCTGATCTACTGAAGAGACTTTTTTATTTATTAACAAAATACGAAAAGGCATATTTTCTAAAATTTATCATTTATAAATCAATAAAATATTGGGGAAAAAAACATTTACCTCATCATCATTTTTTGCAGTTAAAAACCTTTTTAAATAAAAAAACGAAAAAAGTATAAAAATAAAACAAAAAACATCAAATCATTATTAAATGAAATTGATGAATTTTTAGATGAATATTAAAAAACCTTATATATTTTTTGTGGGGATTAAAATATTTTTATAATAAAACGGTGATTATTCTCTATTTTTGTATAATTTGGGGGTGTGGCATTTTCCCCTCTAGACATTTTTGTTTTTCTTAATTATAGTAAAAAGAAAAATAGGAGATTTTTAGATGTATATATTCAAAAAAATGGGGATATTTTTGGTTGGTGCTTTTATTTTGTGTGCCAGTGTTGTAACTGAGGCAGCACCTCAAACATTTAAATTAATGGTTTTTGGCGATAGTTTAAGTGCTGGTTACCAAGTTGGAGCGGCAAAATCCTTTGCCTCACAATTACAAAAAGCTCTTTATAAAACAGGTTATTACAATGTTCAAATTGTTAATCAAAGTCAAACAGGCGAAACAACCGCAGGTGGACTTAGACGCCTCCCTTCTGTTTTGAATAAGGTCAAACCAAGTGGTATTATCATTGAGCTTGGCATTAATGATGTATTGCGTGGGCAGAGTATCGGCGAGGCGGAACAAAATCTCAGCAAAATGATTGAGCTTTGTCAATCAAAAGGGATTTCCGTCTTATTGGTTGGGATGAAAGCCCCACCTTATGCGGGTGTCATTTATCAACAACGTTTTGATAAAATGTATTCTACACTTGCAAAAAAATATAATCTATTGCTCTATCCATTTTTTATGAAAGGATTGATTGAAATGGAGTCGGGCATACCACAGGCAACGGGTAATTATATGCTTGGGGATAAAATTCACCCCAATGAAGAAGGAATTGCTTTAATGGTTAAAAATATTTTACCCTATATTGCTGAGTTTTTAAAACAAAACAAAGTCCAACGTTAACAATCCCACGGGTGCAAAAAAATTTAGGTTATCAGATGAAAATTTATCAAGTGGGTGGAGCTGTTCGTGACAGATTGTTGGGGCTAAAACCAACTGACATTGATTATGTTGTTATCGGTTCCACTGTCCAAGAAATGCTCAATTTAGGGTTTAAACCTGTCGGTAAACGCTTTCCCGTTTTTTTACACCCCAAAACAAAAGCTGAGTACGCCCTTGCCCGAAAAGAGATTAAAACAGGGAATAAACACACTGACTTTCAATTTATCTTTGATCCAACCATTACATTAGAAGATGACATTATCCGTCGTGATTTTACGATTAACGCTTTGGTGCAAGAAGATGAAAATTCACCCATTATCGACCTTGTTAATGGAGTAAATGATTTAAACAACCATCTTATCCGCCATATCGATGCCACGCATTTTATCGAAGACCCCTTGCGTATCTTAAGAATGTGCCGTTTTGCAGCTCAACTTAATTTTAACATTCACCCTGACACAATGATCCTTACACAACAAATGGTTAAAGAGGGAATGTTACAACACCTTAGCAAGGAACGCATTTTTCAGGAAATTGAAAAAGCCTTTTCAACAGCTCATGCCGATATTTTCATTGAAAAAATGCGTGAATGCGGGGCATTAAAAGTTTTATTGCCCGAAATTGAAAAACTTTTTACCACACCTGAAAAAATTATTTATCATCCTGAAAAAACGTCTGGAGCCCATACGATTTTAGCACTAAAAGCGGGCAAAAATTATTCACCCGAAATTCAATTTGCCATCCTTTTACATGATGTGGGGAAAGCAGAAACGCCAACAGAAATTCTCCCCTCGCATTATGGACATGATAAACGTGGCGAAGCATTAGTTAACAATATTTGCAAACGGTTAAAAATCCCAAATAAGTATAAAGAAATGGCTCTCTTAGGGACTAAAATGCATATGAAATTGCGTGATGTACCATACATGCGGTTAACAAAGCTCTTTGATTTTGTAAATCAAATTTCCAATAAATTTAAAGATGAAACAAAAATAAAAGACCTATTTTTAATTTGCCAAGCCGATATGATGGGCAGAGCTATACCCTTAAAAGATGAAGAATTTGAAAATTTTGAATTAGCGAAAAATCGAGTTATGCGTCTTTTTTCTCTTATGCAAGAAATAAAAATAACAGATATGCCTCTATTTCAAGAAATGAAAAAAGATGCCTCCCTACCCCATCAATTTAAAACATATGCTCTTGAAATTTTAAAAACAAAAATGGATTAAATAACTTCTTATTGATTGAAAATATCAAAATTTTATCATATACTAAGATATAATTTATATTGGAGGTTTTATGCGTCTATCTGGGCTTTTCTTTGTTACAATGCTTGCATTTTCATCACTCGCACATGCGGATAATGTCATCTTAATGATTGGGGATGGTATGGGGAAAAATCATATTGCTTGTGCCAGCCAAGAGGCGGATTTATTCTTAGAAACACTTACACCGCAAGGGGAAATTCAAACACACTCAGCAAATAATTCGATCACAGATTCGGCCGCTGGTGCAACGGCTTATTCTTGCGGATTAAAAACAAAGAATACTTTTCTTGCCCTAACGCCAGATAAAAAAGAATGTAAAACACTTGCTGAAATGAGCGTTGAAAAAGATTTTATCACCATTATCCGCACAACCGATATTTTAACAGGTGCCACACCATCCGCATTTTATGCACATATTGATTCACGGTATAAGACAAAAGAAATTACGAATGCGTTAATGCTTGCTCAACAAAAAATGGATATAAAATCTGTCGCTTATATTGACACAGAACTTGAAACAGTGCTTGATAAATTAAAAAAACAAAACAAACCCTTTTTTATGATAGTTGAAGAGTCTGAAATCGATAAGCAATCACATAAAAATAATTATGATAAAATGAAAGAAGCTCTCATCCGTTTTGACCATGCAATAAAAAAAGCCATCGAATTTGCAAAAAACAATCAAAAAACGACAGTTATTATCCTTGCCGACCATGAAACAGGGGGACTAACAACCGCATGTAAATATACAAAAAATAACCATACAGGAGCAAATGTATCCTATTATGTTGAAGGACAGCATAAAAATTTATTTAATGAAGCCGTTTTACAAAATACAGATATCCATCACAAAATTAAAGCTATTTTATTTAATAACTAGGTGGGTATTTGATTAGAATTGATGATATTTTTATCTGTCAATACTTTTGTTTACAGCAATACAAAGTAAGTAAGTAAGTAAGTAAGTAAGTAAGTAAGTAAGTCATTAAAAAAACAATAAAAATTTATTTAGAATATTTGCATTTTGTCTTTTTTTATGTTAAACCTAAACACATAAAAAAGGAATAAAATATTATGAAAAAAGATGAGCACATTCACAAATCACTTGATTATGTTTTTAGAGGTGGCGTGGCAACGTCTGCGATGGACACACTTGCCGTTGGTAGTACATTAACAGCTTATGCCCTTTTGCTCGGAGCTGGGAATGTTGCTATTGGTATTTTAGGGGCTATCCCATTTATTGGGAATATGATTCATCTATTATCATCTTATTTAATTGAACGAGGAACTTCTGCCAAAAAAATTGCATTATGGTCCTCATTTTTAGCCCGTCCGTTTTATTTAATTGCTGCCATGCTTTGCTTTTTTCCAAACACCTCATGGGCCGTTCCTGTTTTAATTATTTCTTTACTGTGCTCATATCTAATTGGTTCGGTTTGTGGTGGTGCGTGGATGCCTTGGATGAAAGTGCTTGTCCCCGCTCGATTGATGGGAAAATTTTTCTCCCATCGATTTAAATGGATGATGATTGCAAAAATCATCTGTTTTGTTTTTGCATTTTTCTTAATCAAATGGGCAACACCTTATAAAAATGGCGAACTTTATTCCTATGCCTTTTTAATTTTCTTAGCTTTTTTAATTGGCCTATATGGTGCATACACGTTCATACATGTTGAAGATAAAAAAATTGAAACAAAACCAGGAATGCCCTTTATCAAAAAGGTTGCACATACATTTAAAAACAAACCCTTTTCTAAACTATTAACAGCTCTAAGTGTTTTGAATTTTTCAATGAATTTTATCACCCCATTTTTAACTGTCTTTATGCTTAAAATTTTAAATGTTACCATGCCAACGATTATCGCATTAACTCTTTTACAATGGCTAGTTTATACCTTTGTAGTTAAAAAATGGGGCAAAATGAGTGATAAAAAGGGCCCTGAAAAAATCTTAATCGCTTCTATCCCTATTTTTATTTTATGTGCCATTATTTTTATGGGTCTTAATATCTATCCATTAACAGGAGGCGTTTTGCTTTTTGTATTAACAATTGTAAACATACTTCTTGGCGTTTCAACTGCCGCCTTAGCACTTGGCATTAATAACACAAGTTTGCTTTATATGCCAAAAGATATGTCTTCTGTTTATTTGTCTGTCAACTCTGTTTTTAAATCATTTGCAGCAGCCCTTGGTTCAATTATTGCAGGTGTATCTCTTAGCTGGTTTGCCCGTGTTGCTGATGTTTTAGCCGTTAAAAACACTATCGTTTTTCAATGGAATTTATTTTATCTTTCAACCATCATTCTTTGCCTGTTATCAATTTATTTGCTCAAACAAGTCAAAAAATGTATCTAACAATTAGGAAGTAACTATGTATAATGGAAAAACTATTTTAGCTCTCATCACCGCTCGTGCGGGTTCAAAAGGGATTGTTAACAAAAATCTTTATCCGATTAATGGAAAACCTCTTATCAATTACACTATTGAGGCCACACAAGAATCTAAGTATGTAGATGCTATTTATTGCACGACAGACGGCGAAGAAATCAAAAATGCTTGTTTACAAAGTAAAATTAACGTAATTGATAGGCCAAAAGAACTGGCTCAAGACACATCAAAATCGATTGACTGTGTTATTCATGCCATTGAAGAATTGAAAAAACAAGGCAAAGAATTTGATTATATCCTTCAACTTCAACCAACAAGCCCTTTAAGACAAGCCTGCCATATTGATGGTATCATTCAAGAATGTATCGACAAAGGGTTAGATCAAATGCTTTCTGTTCATCAAGTCGAATATAACCCTATTTTAGTTCGCTTTTATCAAGAGGGGAAATTAACAAACATTTTAAATCAACAATCAACAGTTCGCAGACAAGATATGCCAAAAGCTGTTTATGTGAATGGGATGCTTTATCTGAGCAAAACTAACCTACTTTCACTTAAAACCAGTTTAAACGATATTCCCAATGGATATGAAGTTGATCCTCATTTTGCACTTGACATCAATGACATCCATGATATTGAATTAGCCGAAATTATGCTTAAAGAAATGGAATAACGCTTTACTTTCTTGTTTTTTTATACTTTAATAACAGTGTTTAAACTGAAAGGACAAATAATGAAAAAATGGCTACTTTCACTGATAACAGGTTTATTAATCACAACAAGCGTAGGAGCTCAAACGATGGATAAAGAAAATACACTTTACTTAGATACAGAAAATGGACGTGTAACAATTGAGTTATACCCAGATGTTGCACCAAATCACGTTGCTCGAATCAAAGAACTCACTCGTGAAGGATTTTACAATGGCGTTAAATTCCACCGTGTTATCCCTGGGTTTATGGCACAAACTGGCGACCCAACTGGCACAGGCATGGGTGGTTCTGGCAAAAAATTAAAAGCTGAATTTAACTCAAAACATCATGGCCGTGGCACTGTTTCAATGGCAAGAGCAATGGATCCAAACAGTGCTGATAGTCAATTTTTTATCTGCTTTGATGATGCAGGGTTCTTAGATGGTCAATACACTGTTTTTGGTCAAGTTATATCTGGTATGGAATATGTCGATATGATTAAAGCAGGCACCTCAGCAAACAACGGTAAAGTTTCAAATCCTGATATTATCGTTAAAATGCAAGTTGCAGCTGATGCTGACAAATAGGCATAAAAAATCCTATAAAGCCTCTGATTTTTTCAGGGGCTTTTTTTAATGAAATAACTTTTCAACAAAATAAAATGAAGGAAACTTTTCAAACACCTTTGGCATCTGGTAATAATGATTTTTTTCTTTATTCAAATAAAAGAGACAATCTTCCTTATCCCAACATATTGTCAAACCAAAATTTAATTTGTGTTTAATCCGACCACATTTTTGACGCCAATTGCACAAAATCTTCCCATCCGAATAATAATTTTCATCATCTTTATTATCAAAAATAATTATTTGATTAAGCAAAACAGGCCGATATACATTATTTTGTTTTTTATGTGCTTTACATGTATATCCATATTTTTGCAAACAGGGTAGTTTTTTAAAATTATTAATACGGAGCTCGGAAATTTTATTCATAATCAGATAATCATGAAATTTTTTATACGCCATTAATTTATTTTGCTGATACAAAACTAAAACAGAATGACCCATATATTTAATATAATCTTTTTGATTATGATTAATTATAACATCATCATAAAAAAATGGTATCTTTGGCATTAAATTAGCAAAGGAAATTTCTTTTTCTTTCGCTAAATTAAGATATTTTCGATATGCAGGTAAATAATCACACCATAATATATACCCCTCAATTAATTTGGTATCTAATATAAAAAATAGTGAGGATGCACCCCCTGCTATTTTTTGGGGAGTTAAACCTGAAATAATAAATAATTCATAAGGAATTTTTTTATCAACAATAATAGCATTAGGAAACATTTTTTTAATTAACAGATTTCGATTATAAGAACTTTCAGCAAAATTTGTTTTTAATATAAACTGATAATTTGGATATTTTTTCATTAACTCTTTTATGTATAATAACTCGGCATTATACATAGAAAAGTTACGCCTATAATTCGCCATTAAAAACATAAAAACAGGGGCTTTTTGATATATTTTTTGATAAAAATCAATATTAAAATCAACAAACTGATACAATAATTTTTTTTGTTCATTCGTTAATATATCCCCTAGCCCCTCAAAACTAACATCTTTTATATCAGCTAATTGCATATTTTCAAAAAAAGAATCGTAATCTTTATCTTTCTTTGCTTTATCAACGCCAATAAAATAATAAGTTGTCGGCAAAATCTTATACAGTAATAAAATATCCTTTAATACTAAGTCATTTGTTTGATTAAATAATTTTTTTCTAAGTTCATCAACATCATTTTTTTCAAATTTAATCTTTAAAAACTCAGACTTTTTTGTTAGTATTTCTCCCGAGCCATCATTATATAAATTTAACTTTTTTATTCGATTTAGTGGAACATATGCTAATATTTTTTTTAAAAAAAATTCATTTCTAACATTCAAATATAAAATTACAGGGGCTTTTTTATAAGTATCTAATATCTCCTTTATTTCAGATTCATTTTGAATTTCTATTGCATTTATCATTTTTAAATCTATAAAATCTTTGCGATTAGGGAAACGATGCCAATAAAAAATTTTTACTTCATCTTTTGGCAATTGAACCATTTTAAGCATGCCTAAAAGAGCTGGTTGTGTTGCAATATCTTCATAAAAAATATGAATTGGTTTGTCTGTGTAATTTGTTACTAACGGTTCCTTTGCATAACCATTAATTTGAACAAATACACAAAATAAAATAAATATAAAAAATTTAATATTTTTCATTATATTCAATCAATTATAAAAAAACAGAACAAGGAAAAATAAATGACCGTTTATTTTTCCCATTTTTTATACCACATTATTAACACCGTTTAAATAAAAAAACAATCATTAAATCATAATATTATCCAATATCTAAAAGAAATAATGTTTATGGGAAAAATAAACGGTCATTTATTTTTCCCACTTTAAATTAACTTATAAAAAAAAGAGCAGAAAATCTGCTCTTTTTTTATTGGTTAGAAGAAAATTATCCTTCCGATGGTGTTTCACTTTCTTGAGAAGATGAAATATCTTCAACATCAACAAGTGTTTCGGTTGAAGGCGTTTGGATTGTTTCATCCACCTCTTCAGTTTCCTCCTCCACATCAGTGATGCAAGTTGCAGAAACAACCTTTTCATCTTTATCAAGTCTAAAGAGAATGACACCCATTGTGCTACGACCAGCAATCTTAATATCACTAATCCGCATACGAATGAGTTTTCCGCCATCAGTTACCATCATCAAGTGAGCATCATCTGGAACAGGCATTGTCGCAACAACGTCTGCTTTTCTACGTTCATCCATCTTGATGTTTGTCACCCCTGAAGTACCACGAGCTGTAATACGATATTCATAAGCACTGGTGCGTTTACCAAACCCTTTATCAGTGATGGTTAAGATAAATTCTTCATCCTGTGCCATTTTTTCAAATTCTTCAGCAGACAAAGTCGCATTCGTTGGTGTTTCAATTTCTGATGTATCACCATCTTCAACCTCACCCAACGCACGACGACGTGCAGCAGCCTCTTTTAAGTAAGCATCACGTTTTTCAATATCAGCCTTTGCGTGTTTCACAATTGACATTGAAATGACGCTTTCCCCTTCTGGCAACTTCATCCCACGCACACCTGTTGATGCTCGTGATTCAAAAATCCGAACATCTGAAACAGGGAAACGGACACATTTACCACCAGCTGCAGCAAGTAAAACGTCATCTGTATCATTACAAATTTGAACACCGATAAGTTTGTCCCCTTCATCCAATTTCATCGCAATTTTACCATTTGATTGGACATTGTAGAAATCCGTTAATCGGTTGCGACGAACACCACCAGAAGCTGTTGCAAACATTACTGTTTGATCACCACATTCTTCTTGTTTTTCAGGCAATGTTAAAATGGTTGAAATTGTTTCTCCTTGTTGTAATGGCAAGAGGTTAATCAATGCCTTACCCAAAGATTGTGGCGAACCCTCTGGCAAACGATATGTTTTGATTTTATAAACAATACCTCTGCTTGAGAAGAAAAGAAGTGGACTATGGGTACATGCAACAAAGAGTTGAGAAACTTGATCTTCATCTCTTGTTGACATACCAGAACGCCCTTTTCCGCCACGATTTTGAGCACGATATGTTGAAAGAGGAACACGTTTAATATAGCCATTATTTGAAACAGTAACAACCATTGTTTCTCTTGGAATCAAATCTTCCATATCTTGTTCAAACTCAGCATTTTCAATACTTGTTAAACGCTCACTTGAAACTTGAGCTTTCACAATTTCTAATTCTTCTTTGATGATTGCATAGATTTTTTCACGTGAGGCAAGTGTTGATAAGTACCCCTTAATAAGTGATGCTAATTCACCCACTTCAGCATGAATTTTATCTCTTTCTAAACCAGTCAAACGGTTAAGCTTTAAATCTAAAATAGCTTTTGCCTGAGCCTCAGAAAGCATATAATGCCCATCAACAACCTTACGATCTGGCTCATCAATCAATTGAATAAGCGTTTCAACATCTAATGCATCCCATTTGGTATCCATCAAGCGTTGCTTTGCAATCTGTGGATCTGGGGCACTCTTAATCATCTCAATCACAGCATCTAAATTGGCAACTGCAATTGCTAAACCAACTAAAACATGGGCTCTATCACGCGCTTTATTGAGTTCATAAACCGTACGACGACGAACAACTTCCTCTCTAAAGGCAATAAATGCTTCTAAAATTTGTTTTAAATTCATCAATTCTGGACGGCCATTATTGAGTGCCAACATATTCATACTAAAACTTGTTTGAAGTGATGTATATTTATAAAGTTGGTTTAAAACAACATCTGGATGAGCATCTTTTTTAAGTTCAATGACAACTCGAACACCTTGACGGTCAGATTCATCTCTTAAATCAGAAATACCTTCAATCACCTTATCTTTGACAAGTTGGGCAATCCGAATAATCATCTCTGCTTTATTGACCTGATATGGAACTTCCGTCACAATGATAGCCATACGATCTTTTTTAATTTCTTCAATCGATGTACGTCCACGCATAATCACAGAACCACGACCTGTCTGATAAGCAGAACGAGCACCACCTCGACCTAAAATCAATGCACCTGTTGGAAAATCTGGTCCAGGAACATAATCCATCAATTCTTCAATCGTAATTTCTGGATTATCAATCATCGCAATACAGGCAGAAATCACTTCACCAGGGTTATGTGGCGGAATGTTTGTTGCCATACCAACCGCAATACCCCCCGATCCATTCACCAACAAGTTTGGAAATCTTGCTGGTAAAACTTCAGGTTCTTGACATGTTTCATCATAGTTTGGTCTAAAATCAACCGTATCTTTATCAATATCTTCAAGCAAACAATGAGCCGTTTGTGCCAAGCGTGCTTCAGTATAACGCATTGCAGCTGCTTTATCACCATCCATGGAACCAAAGTTCCCTTGCGAACCGATGAGCGGTACACGCATAGAGAATGTTTGGGCCATACGAACCATTGCCTCATAAATTGAACTATCCCCATGCGGATGGTATTTACCCATAACATCACCAACGATACGGGCAGATTTTCTAAATGGTTTATTATGATCATACCCATTTTCATGCATGGAAAATAAAATACGGCGATGAACAGGTTTCAACCCATCACGCACATCAGGCAACGCACGGGATACAATAACGCTCATCGCATAATCCAAATAGGATTTACGCATTTCATCTTCAATAGGCGTTGCAACCGTATCAACGACCGTTGAACTTATTGATATATCTGTCATTTTTTCTACTTTCGTATATTTTATATTTTCTTACAATCAATTAAAATGGAATCTCATCATCAAAAGTGTCTGTACCTGTTGAAAGAGATGTTGCATCCCATCCTGAAGCTGAAGATGCAGCATCCGCAGATGTGGAAGATGCACCTCCTTCTAAACGACCATCCAACACAACAAGCTCACCTCTAAAGGCACCCAAAACAACCTCTGTCGTATATCTATCTTGACCACTTTGATCCGTAAATTTGCGTGTTTGTAATGCTCCTTCAACATAAACTTTTGAGCCTTTTTTCAAATAACGTTCTGCAAAATCGGCCAAATTAGCATTAAAAATAACAACACGATGCCATTCTGTTCTTTCTTGTCTTTCGCCTGATTTATCTTTCCATGTGTCACTTGTTGCAACCGACAAATGAGCAATTTTTTGCCCAGCTGTTGTGTGTCTAATTTCTGGATCACGTCCAAGATTTCCAACCAATGTGACTTTATTAATGCTACCAGCCATCTTAAATATCCTTTCGTTACTAGCGTTTAAAAATCTCGTATTTATTCATAAAAAACGATTAGTTTTACTTTAGCTTTTTTTTCAAAAAAAGGAAAGTCTTTTTTTTATTTTAACCTAAAAAAATCGCCTTTTTTTTACTCTTTTTTAGGCAAATAACTCAAATTTGTCATCAAAACTTTTTGTGCCACTTCCTGCCCCAGCAAAACAGCTTGTTCTAAAGAATTATTTTGCTGATATGCATACAAAAATCCAGCTGCAAATCCATCCCCTGCACCATTTGTATTAACAATCGCTTCCATAGGTTTTGTTTTGAAAAATAATTTTTCATTTTTTGTAAAAACTTCGACACCATTTTTCCCACATGTCTTAACACAAATTGTTTTTTTTAAATCAGCTTGAGATAAATTTAAAACATCAAACTCATATTCATTCCCAAATAAAATATCAATTTTTGGTAACAAGTTTAAAATTAATTCTCGTTTATTTTCAACACAATGTACATCTGACAATGTAAAAGAAATCATTACACCTAATTTATTGGCCCGCTCAATAATATTTGATATTAATTCAGGTCGCCGATTAAGCATATATCCTTCAGTTAAAATTGCTTTTGTATTTTTCAAAAGCGTATCAGGCACCTCATTATCTGTCAGCAAATTCGCCGCACATGGATGTGCACATTGCGTCCTATCTTTATCATCATGAACCATCACAACAGAACAACCTGTTTTATCTTCATCTGTTTGAATAAGATAGGATTTTACACCATAATCTAATAAACTTTTTTCAAAAAATATACCATCTTCATCAACACCAGCCTTACCAACAAAACCCGCTTTCGAGCCCAAAAGAGCCATATTTCTGATTGTGTTTGCAGCCGATCCACCAGCATAATAAGCCAAAGTCTTTCTTTGACGCAAATAAGCATGTTCCTCAACTGTTGCAACAAAAAACAATCCTTTAACAGGTAATATTTTTTGCATCACAATATCTTGTTCATCAAAAGAGATAATTTTATCAACAATAGCATCGCCTATTGCAAGGATATCTAACATTTTTTTCTCCCATTAAAATTTTTACATCATTTAACACTTTTTTTTGCTGATAAACAAGTGATTTTATTCCAAGTTGTTTGGCTACTTCAACATTTTCAGCTTTATCATCAATAAATAACATCTTTGAAAAGGGTATATTACTTTTTGTTTGCACTTTTTTAAAAATTTCAATATCTGGCTTAAGCAAACCCAACTGGTATGAAGCAAAAACAAACTCTTTATCAAAAGGCAAAGCCGTTATTGTCTTTTCAAGTTGTGGCAACGCATTTGAAAGCAAACCTATTTTAACACCTTTTGCCTTTAAATAACTAATTACATTAAGTGTTTCTTGATACACATTCCCAACGCCTTTTAATAATGCTTGCGTAAATATGTCGTTATATTTTTCGCTATAAACAAAACCATATTTTTGACACACATCTTTATAAAAATGACAGACAGAAATTTCTCCTTGCATCAACTCACGCCACAACAGATGCGGTTTATCTATACTCGATTTATTAACATTTAAACACGTATAAAAAGAGGATAAATCATATGGATATATAACACCGCCACAATCAAACAGACATAATTTTATATCCCTATTTTTAACCGACACAAAATCACCTTTTATTTTCCCATGGGAGCAACGGTTTCATTGCTGGATACACAACGCCACAAATATCAGGACAATAATCTGAATTTTCTGATTGAAACAAGACACAAGTTATAAATTCATATTCTGGAAAAATACTTTTAACATCTTCAAAGCTTTTTCCTGTTTCTGTGGCATCATCAACCAATAAAAACTTTGTCTTTTTTTCAAAATGCTTTAATGTTGATCCCCCATATCCATTTTTTCTAGAATAATTTATATATTCCAATTTTTTTCCTAATTGATATGCAATAAAACCAGCTGGAATTGATCCGCCACGTCCCAAAGAAACAACAGCCTCAAAAGAAATATTCGCTTGTTTTATTTTTTCTAAACATACTGATGCAGATTCTTGTACATCTAGCCATGAAAAACGTATTTTTTTCATCTTATCATCCCTCTTTTTATTAACAGCATAGAGTATATAAAGAAACAAAACAAAAAACAATCTTTTTTCTTTTAATTCTTTATTTATTTTTTTTCATGTTGTATAATAAAAGTAAGGAGTTGAAAATGAATTTTATTTTACCTGCATTATCAATTGGTTGTCTTTTTATTTTTAATGTGATTTGTTATATTATGACCTTTAGCAAAGACTTTGCTCTTAAAAACAAAGATGTCTATGATATTATTTCTATTTTTAATGATTTTATATTTATCACCTGTTGCATTATTGCACTTAAATTATTAAAAAAAGCAAAATTTACAGGAACAATCATCGCTCTTTGCATGCCTCTTTTTTACAGTATACTTTTATGGCATTTTTTTAGATAGGTTCACAAATGGAAAAATCAATTCACATCAATGAGGATATTCGCCTTATCCAACAACGGGCAAGACCGAGACAAGTACAGGCATTTTTACATCTGCTTAAAACAAATGAAAAAAGAATCAAACCTTATTTTCCTGGATTTTATACAGATGGATTATCATTTGAGCTTGTTCAAGAAATGTTGCAAAACAAAGAAAAAGGTTACAAAGAGCAAAAAATAACAAGCTATGCTATTTGCTCAAGAAAACGAAAAAAAATTATCGGAGAGTTTCTCATTCACCACACGCTCATTGATGCAAATATCTCTTATTGGATTGATAGTTCATGTGCAAGGGAAGGAATTATCAGTCTTGTATTTGATACTGTTAGAGAAAAACTATTTGCAGACAAAGTCCATGCAATTTATGCCTGTTGTAATAAAAAAAACAAACCATCCATTCGCTTTTTAAAAAAGAAAGGACTAAAACAACTAGCCGAATACAAAAATCAAAAAGGGAAGCCTTTTATTGATTTTGGTCAAACAAGACAAGAATATTTATTTTTAAATAGAATAAAACTACAAAATGAAAGATAACGATAAAATGGACTTTATCATACCAAAAGAAAACGGAATAGAATTAAAGATTCGATTGCATCCTAATGCAAAAAAAGATGCTTTTACTGGTATTTGGAATGATACACATTTAAAAATTGACATCAATGCCCCCGCAATTGATGGAAAAGCCAACGCCGCACTCATTAATTTTTTAGCAAAATTCTTACATATTAGAAAAAGTGCGATTAAAATTCTAAGCGGTGAAACCTCTCGTGAAAAACGACTTTTCATTCAAGATCTCACCGACAAAGATTTACTAGATAAAATCAATATTTAACAAAGAGCTAACAAGATGCCCGCTGCAATTGCAGAACCAATTGCACCAGCCACATTCGCCCCCATTGCTTGCATAAGCAAATGATTTTGCGGATTTGCTTCCACTCCTAATTTTTCACTCACTCGTGATGCCATTGGAATTGCTGAAACACCAGCTGAGCCAATTAATGGATTTATCTTATTTTTCAAAAATAAATTCATTAATTTTGCCATCAAAACACCCGAAGCTGTGCCAACAATAAACGCAAGGACTCCCAAACATAAAACAACCAATGTTTTTGAAACTAAAAACATTTCTGCCGAAAGTTTTGAGCCAACTGAAAGGCCTAATAGAATTGTCACAATATTAATCAATTCATTCGCTGCTGTTTTTGAAAGTCTATCTGTCACACCCGATTCTTTTAACAAATTCCCAAACATAAGCATCCCAATAAGTGGCAAAGCAAGTGGAACAAACAATCCTGTTAAAATGACGACCATAATTGGAAAAATAATTTTTTCTTTTTTTGATACCACTCTTAACTGTGGCATTTCAATCATTCGTTCTTTTTTTGTTGTTAATGCGTGCATAACTGGCGGTTGAATAACTGGAACCAAAGCCATATATGAATACGCAGCCACCGCCACAGCACCCAACAATTCAGGAGCCAACTTACCAGCTAAAAAAATCGAAGTGGGACCATCAGCTCCACCGATAATAGCAATAGAAGCAGCTTGCTTTAAAGTCAAACCAAGTTCAGGAAATAAACCAGTCAAACAGATAGACCCTAAAAATGTCCCAAAAATAGCAAATTGGGCTGCACCCCCTAGTAATGCCGTTTTTGGATTTGCCAGTAATGGGGAAAAATCAATCATTGCCCCCACTCCCATAAAAATCAAAAGAGGGAAAACACCATTTGCGATTCCCATATTATACAAAACATAGAGTAATCCACCTTCTTGTGCTAAACCTGCTCCAGGAATATTCACAAGCAAACCACCCATTGCTATTGGAATTAAAAGTAATGGTTCAAATTTTTTCACTATCCCTAAATAAAAAAGGAGACAACAAATTAAAATCATCACAATCCGTGAAACACCAATTGGTAAAAACATTCCCGCTGGCGTTTGCTCTTTAAATAACTGACTTATGGCTGTTTGATCTAAAATTGAAAAAACACTTGTTGAATATAAGGATAATTCAATTACAAAGGTTAGTGCTAAAACAACAATCAGACTCCAGAAAAAAAATGGATATTTTTTCATCTTATGCAACCTCAATCAATGCGTTATTTGTTTCAACTTGAGAACCTGTTTGCACAAAAATTTTCGTTACAGTCCCATCTTTTGCTGCTTGAATAAATGTTTCCATTTTCATAACTTCAAGAACACATAAATTTTGACCTTTTGAAACTTTATCGCCTTCTTTTACCAAAATCTGAGAAACTGTCCCAGGCATTTTAGCTGTAATGATTTCTTTTTGCCCAACGGTTTTAGTCTTTGTTTCTGTTTTTGTTTCCATTAACTTCACAAGCGGTTCAAAGTCTGAAACTTTATAAGATTCACCATTAACGATTGCTGTTTCACCCTGAATTTCAACTTGGTACATTTCACCATCAATCTTAACTTGATAAGCACTTGAATCTTGGCTTTTTTGTTTAGCTACTTTTTCTTTATATCTAACACCGATTTTCCCTTTTCCTTCTAAAAAGGCAATTCCTTTAACACCGCAAGAAGCTGCAATAAAGACATTTTCATCTGTTAAAGGAAGATTGTGTTCTTTTAACAAGCCTTCATAATGGCTTCTTGATTTTTGTGGGTTTTTATCATTAATTGATAACACGCTTTCTTTTGTTGGTTTAAGACCCAATTGTTCTGATGCAATTTTAACAACCTTTTTATCTGGTGCAACTGGTGTTTTACCAAAATAACCCAATACCATTTTACCATATCCTTCGGCAATTTTTTGCCATGGACCAAACATGACATTGTTAAACGCTTGTTGAAAATAAAATTGCGATACAGGGGTCACAGATGTTCCAAAGCCACCTTTTAAAACGACATCTTCCATTGCCTTGATAATTTCAGCATATCTATCCATTAAATTATTATCACGAAGCATTTGCGTGTTAGCGGTTAATGCCCCGCCTGGCATTGGCGACCAAGGTATCATTGGCTCTGTATGCAGTGCTTCTGGTGGAATAAAATAATCTTGCAAAGCTTCTTTAAAATGATCTTCTACACGCATTAACGCATCAATATCACAATCCAATTCAAAATCAGACCCTCTTAATGCGTGCCATAAAGTTGCAACATCTGGTTGACATGTTCCGCCAGAAACAGGAGCCATTGATAAATCCACCATATCTGCTCCCGCCTCAATTGCAGCCAAATAACATGCAAGCCCCGTCCCAGCTGTTTCATGCGAGTGATATTGAATCATTGTATTTTTCGATAAGATTTTTTTTGCTCGCTTAATTGTTTCAAAAACAACCTTAGGCGTTGCGGTTCCTGATGCATCTTTAAAACAAATTGAATCAAATGGCATTCCACTTTTAATAAAAGCTTTCAAACGTGCCTCATAAAAATCAGGCGTATGAGCCCCTGTGCAATGAGGAGGCAATGACATCATCGCTACGCACAATTGATGTTTTAAACCAGCCTCAGTTATACACTTAGCACTATAAATTAAATTTTCAGGATCATTAAGTGCATCAAAATTTCGAATCGTTGTCATCCCATGCTTTTTAAACATTTGAGCATGTAATTTAATCATCTCAGAACTTTGGGAATCAAGAGCTACAACATTCACACCCCTTGCTAATGTTTGCAAATTCGCTGATGGCCCACAAATTTTACGAAATGAATCCATCACATCAAAAGCATTCTCATTATTGTAAAAGAACGCCGCTTGAAATGAGGCACCGCCACCAGCTTCAATATTATTTACACCAGCTTTGACAGCCTCTTTGACAATAGGCATATAATCCTTTGACAACACTCGAGCACCAAAAACTGACTGAAAACCATCACGAAATGCTGTACATAACCATTGAACTTTTTTTGTTTTTTTTACTTTTGCAACCATCTATTTCCCCTTTTTTGATGTAAGTGCTAATACAATTGCCAATGCTTTTTTATCCATATTATTTGTATTTTTTCCCGTCATTACAACAGATAGTAAATGCATAAAGCAAACCAATAAGAATAGAAAGAAAAAAACACTTCCCATTCCCAACAATGTAATCATTAAACTCTCTTGTATCATTTTAAATCCCCTTCTTTTTTATTTAGAATAACACCTAAAAAAATTGAATGCAAGTGATTTAAATGATTTTGTCACTGTAAAAAAGTTGAAAATTCTAAAAAAAAAATGTACTATGTTTTTAATGAATTTATTTAAAATAAGGAAATGATTGCAATGGATTTTAAAAACAAAACAATTTTAACAGGTGTAAAACCAACAGGAACCCTTCATATTGGCAATTACTTTGGTGCAATTGCCCCAATGATTGATTTAGGTAAAAAATTTGCAACAGATGGCACGCATATTATGTTTGTTGCTGATTACCATGCCATTAATGCCATTAAGGATGCCACATTTTTAGCACAAACAACAAAAGAAATTGCTTGTGTTTATTTAGCATGCGGTTTAGATCCATCTAAATCAATTTTTTATCGCCAATCAGATATCCCAGAAATTTTTGAATTAACAACTATTTTAATGGCTTATACCCCAAAAGGATTTATGAATAAAGCCCATGCATATAAAGCTGCTGTTGATAAGAACTTGGCAAAAGGGGAACCAACCGATGCAGGAATAAATATGGGTCTTTATACTTATCCAGTTTTAATGGCTGCTGACATCCTAGCTTATGATACGGATATTGTTCCTGTCGGGAAAGATCAAGTTCAACACGTTGAAATTGCTGCTGATATTGCTGGAGCTATCAATGCCATTCACAATAAAGAAGTTTTAAAAATTCCAAACAGCTATTTAAAAGAAGAAACACAGGTTATCCCTGGAATTGACGGGCAAAAAATGAGCAAGAGCTATAACAATGTTATCCCCCTATTTGGCACAGATGCTGAAATTAAAAAAGCTGTTATGAGTATTAAAACAGATTCTCAAGACATTAATGCCCCTAAAAATCCCGATGAAATTTTATTATATCATATTGCAAAGGGAATTGCCCCACACGATACTCTTTTAGAAATTAAAGAAGGTCTTGAAAAAGGGGGAATGGGATATGGAACCATCAAAAAAATTCTGCTTCAAAATATTCTTGATATCATTCAAGAAAAACGTGAAAAATACAATTATTATCTTTCACATTTTGATGAAGTTGAAGACATGCTTAAAACAGGAGCACAAAAAGCAAGAACCATCTCTCAACCTGTTTTAGAAAGGGTCAAAGACAGTATTTTTAATCGAAAATAGGAGATAACATGAAATATGGCATTTTTTTAACACTTTGTTATTTTGTTTCTTCAACTTGCTTTGGAGCTATTGATACAGTTAGTGTCATTGGTTCTGCTAGTTCTGTTTTTAATAACTCGTATAAAAAAAATGCCTCACAACTCGCTGCAACTCTTGTAAATCAAAAAAAGATGGTTCTTTGTGCCAATGATGGAACAGGCCTTTCTGGTGCTTTTTTAAAAACATTATCGGATCGAAAAGGTAACTTTATAGCCATTAATTACAAAGAAAACAATACACTATCATGTCCAAAGCAGCATCCTTGCAATTCCAATGAAGTAAAACAAGTTTCTCATTTTAACGACCAAATTGAATATTTGATTTCTGAAGCTGATGGAATTGTTTTTTTACCAGGCAGTTTTGACGTTCTCTATGCTTTCAACTATTTACAAGCCCTCTCAAAACAAAAAGAGATGATTTATAAACCTGTTGTTTTTTTGAATACGAATCACTATTGGGATCGTTTAAGAGAAATGCTTATTGAAATGAAACGTCAAAATATCATTTCACAAAATGTATTAGATACGATCGCTTTTGAAAACCGTCCTGAAAATACAATCAAAACACTTGAAAAACTACAAAAAACAATCGAAACCTTAAACCAAAAAGATCAACTTTAAGTTTTAAAAACAGCCCTTCACTTTTATGTTTAAGGGCTGTTTATTTTATTTAAAAAAACGTCCTAAAATTCCTGGTGCAATACTAGAGAGTGGATTAAATGAAACTTTTGGATTACCAGGCGTTCCTGTTAAATCGTATTTTACACCAACCAATCCTCCACCTTTTGAATCTTTAAATAAATGTCCAATTAAAGGAATTCTTCCTGGCAATGAATTGATAATATATGCGGGAATAACTGAACCAGAAATCGCTAAAGATGATAATGATGCTCGGCCAGCAAAAGTAATTCCTAACACCGTACCATAAGTTACACCATCTTTAATAAATAAAGTAAAGTTTGGTGATAAATCAAATGGAATACTCCCATGTGAAAAACTTAAATCATTTCCACTAATTGCATCCCATATACCTAAGATTGTTACTGCCTGCATAATAAATCCAGGCTTTTTAAGTTTAATATCTTTTAATGTTAATTCACCTGAAAAACCACCATTAGGCAAAACTTTTCCTTCAATTTTTGCTTGCCCTTTTTCAAACTGATCAGAAAAACCAAGGCGATTAATTAAATCACCAACATCCGTTGATAGGGCGTCTAATCTTCCTTTTTTAGGGGTTAAATTAATAGAAACAGCTTCTCGAGCCATCGCAAATAAAAAGAGATTTTGCCATAATGTCCCATTACGATATGCTTTGAATGAAACTTGCTTAAACGGCATATCTTTTTTTAAGGTAAGAGAATCTAATTCAACATCAAAGAATATTTCTGATAACTCATTCCCTCCAATAGGCGTCATTTTCTGTTCTGCCCGAGGGTTGGGGCGTGAATTTTTAATTAATGGGAAATCTTGCAAACCAGACATATTAATTGAGGAGCCCTTTAAATTAACCTTTAAAAATTCTTTTTGATAATATTCGATATGACCAGAAAAAGAATTGTCTTTTGTGTTTATGTGATCAAGAAATAAAGAAAAACCTGTTTTTTCAAAATGACATTTACCATTCATTTTTGCATGATTTCCTTCTTGGTATTCAAATGAAATATCTGACATTCCCTTATTTGGTAAAATCGAAAAATTATTTTTTAATGTCGCTTTTTTCCCAACATTTTTAAAGTATGTTATAGGATAAATTGAAACTTTTGAAGGGGTTAAATCTGATGTTGTCTTAAAATTATAAGTTCCATCCATTCGTTTTTCAATCTCAGCAAACACATAAAAATGACCATTTATAAATGTAGAAATATCTTTATAATATGGCATTAAAAATGTATCACTAATTAACCCCGAAACCTCATAACGGCTTTGCGTTGGTTGTTCTTTTGATACATCAAAAAACTCCTCCCATTTCAATTTAAAAGGTGTTTCAAAAGCTAATGCCGTCCCTTCAACTTTTAAAGCAGAATTATTAACATTTAAATTAAGTGCTGCATTGTTTAAAGAAATAGCATTGATTGGCAACTCGAAATTTCCATTCTGTATCGTTGCTTGTACATCAGCTTGTACATCTGATGGGGTTAAATCATCAGTTAATGGGAAATTTAAAACAACCTGCCCATTTGCTGTTCCGCCTGTTTTTTTAGGATTTAAGCCAAACGATTTAATTAAATCAAGTGGTTTTGAATCAACTATTTCAAGCATTTCATTCACAGGGCCTGTCACATTCAACTCTATTTTTGCATTTGATTCTTCATCTAATAATTCTGTTAAATAGACATTTCCAACATCTAATTTTATATTTCCTGCCATACCTCTATTTGCAAAAATCTCAACGCGATCAGGATATAGCATAACCTTTCCACCCGCTTTTTGAACAGGGGGTAATGGTCTTAAATAATAAACATCCACATCATTAAAATCAACATCTCCAAGTAAATCTGTTATTTCGCTCCCAGTAAAATAAAGTGTAAACAATGCGGTTGAAGCTTCACCACCCACCAAATTTTCTTTGACCCAAGCGTGAGCTGTTGATCCCAAATAAGACGGCCAAACACTTGCAACCTCATTGATTGGAATATGATTTAATCTTGCATTAATTGTTGTTTTAATATCATTCACATTATCTGAATCTAAAAATTGACCAATTCCATCGATAACAATATCCACATTTGCTGTTAAACCTGTTGTTAAAACAACTTCTACAGGACGAATAAAAAGCTGTTCCAAATTATCAGAAAAAACACCTTGTGCTGTCATTTGTTTAATTGGATATTTAATGTCCAATGGGTGAGGCAAATATACAGAACCTGAATTATTTGTTTCAATTGAAAAATCCAGTTTTTTAATTAATTTTCGTAACGTATCATCTTTTTTTGAAAAATCAATTTCACCATTAACTTGTCCTTTTAAATCAACTTTAAATCCATTAAACAAATCAAAAGCTCTTCCAAAAGCATCTAATTTTAAATGATTAAAAGTTGCATTAAATGATAATGTTTTAGCACCTGCTTTTAATTTCCCTTGAAAGGCCAACTGCATTGGTTCATTGTTTTTAGTTATAATTTCGCCTGTTGAATCAATATCATATTGAAAGAAACGACGACGTTTTACTGTTAAATTTAAATTAGGAAAAACTATTTTTTTATTTTCTTTTAAATCATTTAAAACCAATGAAGAATTTTTTAAAGTAAATCTTCTTATCTTAAAAAATAAATCCAGCGGTTTCATTAGATCATTAATAATAATTTGTTGATTTTTAACGACAACAGCTTTTTCATCTTTTAATTCTAAATCAATGGGCGTACTATAGGCTAAAATTCCTTCTTGATCTTCCAAAATAAAGCGACCATCTTTTGTTAGTGTCACATATAAAAATGCTTTTTCAATATACACTGTTTTCGGTATTGGATTAAGGCTTAATATCTGCATAATACCATATGAAAATTGTACATCTGGCAATTTTATAATTGTTAAATTTTTGCTATCTTTAATTTCTAAATTATCTATCTGAACATGAAACAACCCCAGCCTTGTGGCAGATGCTGACAACACAATGCTGTCAACACTTAGATGCAAATTTCCATTTGGCGATGCATATGATTCAATTTTAGGCAACAAAAATTTTAAGTCCATAGGCTCTTTTTCAAGCTTATAATATAATGCACCTACCCCAATTACAATCATCAATAAAATAAGCCCAAAGACATATTTCAATCCTTTTAAAAACATTCTAAGTGGTTTGTTTATCTTTTTTTTCATAGGGTTCTCTCTATTAATTTAGATAAGTATAAAAATAAATAACAAAAAATACCAGCACTTAATGGAGCTGCAAACCATGAACAAATAACTTGTCCGACAACTCTTAATTTAAGTCCATCAATCCCCTTTGCCAAGGCTATTGCAACAATTGACCCAATAACAGCCTCTGACAATGGTACAGGTATAAGTGGAAAAGAGGGTAAATCAAGCATTATTAAAAATTTTTTAAGGGTCACACTTGAAAAACAAAATAAAATCATTGCACTCGATAAAACGGCAATAAAAGCCTCCATTGGAGATAATGGGAACATGCCATTACTCACCGTTTTAATAACACGTTTATCCGCACTATAAAATCCAACTGCGACGGATAAGGCTGTTAGAGCAAACAGGATATGAATCATGTCTTTATTAACAGAAATATAGGGACCCGCAATACTTGCAATATTATTTGCACCAAGTGCATATGCTGAAAATGCTCCCACAAAAAGCAAAGAAAAACGCACAACAATATCCCGATGTAAAATTTTAACAGGATAGCGTTTTAATGTATACTTAAACATCCAAAACAAAACAAACGCAAGTGCACCAGACAAAAAAGGCGTATAAAACCACCCCATAAATGTTTTAATCACTAATTTATTATTCACACCTAATTGATTAAAAATATTAAGTGCAATCAGTGCTCCCGTACTTGTTTGTGTAATAGAAGCAGGAATACCCACCATACTCAATAAATAAATCACACATCCAGCTGATACACAAACAAAAAATGCCTCTTTGTAAGAAAAGATAGTCGCCAGATTATTCACATGTTGTGTCGTTGCATAGCCACTCATAAAAACGCCCATAAATACAAAAACGGAAGCAAATAGAGCCGCTGTTTTTAAAGTTATCATACGTGTACCGATTGCACTACCAAATAAATTACTCAGGTTATTTTTCCCTAAAGACCACCCTAAAAATATAGCACCAAAACAATACAGTATATCTAAAAAAGTCATTTACAACGTTCCTTTTATAGCGAATGTTTAACAGCCATAATATTTAAAATATCGGCTGTGTCTTCTGCAATATCTGATATTTTTTCAATATTATAAATAAACTCTTTTAATTGAATTTTCCTTGCCAAGTCGATATTTGATTGAAAAACAAGAGATTTTAGTTGTAATGATTGGCTATCAACCAAATGTTCCATTTGATATGTTTTTAAAGTAAAATCTTTAATCTCTTTCCCTTCAAAAAACACACGAACACCTGAAATTAACGAGCCAACACATTCTAAATCAGTTTGAATCATTTTAAGAAGATTTTCTTTCAACGGTTTCAATAATTTAGGTTGCTCAACCGACACAACAAGCAAATTTGATTCATATTTATTAATAACTTTATCACACATTTCAAGTAATCTTAAAATATCTGATCGCATATCAGGCAAAATCATATATGCATATAAATTATTTTCAATAGCTCGTCTATAGGCATCATTTTGAGCCTCTAAGTCTGAAACTCTTTGCATCAAAACTTTAAACTCATCATCAACACCTGTTTGCAAATAACAATTCATGGCCTGACCGTATACAACACCTGCTTGGATAATATTTAATAAAAAAGAGGTGATCATTTTCTCAATTTCATGTGTTTTTTTAAAGATATTCCAACCAAGCAATGTTGTTTTTTTCATCTTAAATCTCCTCATTTTTATTATCCACAAGAGACAGACCCGATAAGCTTGCTCGCATAAAAGAATTTAAATTACCATCTAAAACACCTGATGTGTCCGAAGTTTCATATCCTGTTCTTAAATCTTTTACCATCTGATATGGCTGTAAAACATAGGAACGAATTTGATTCCCCCAACCATTATCCCCTTTTGCTTCTTCAATATCGCCCTGAGCCTGTTGACGTTTTTTTAATTCTAGTTCATATAATCTTGACTTTAGCATATTCCATGCTTCATCTTTATTTTGAAATTGAGAACGACCCGTTTGACTTTGAACCACAATGCCTGTTGGGATATGTGTAATGCGAACAGCACTTTCAGTCCTATTAACGTGTTGTCCACCCGCTCCTGATGCTCTAAACAAATCTATTCGGCAATCTGCTGGATTAATTTCAATTTCAATTGAATCATCAACAACAGGATATACCCAAACAGAGGCAAAACTCGTATGTCTACGTGCATTTGAATCAAATGGCGAAATACGAACTAAACGATGAACGCCTGATTCATATTTTAACCATCCGTAAGCATTAGCCCCCTCAACCTTAATCGTTGCAGATTTAATACCTGCTTCCTCACCAGGGCTTTCCTCTAATAATGTGACTTTATAACCATTTTTTTCAGCCCACCGAATATACATCCGTAACAACATATTCGCCCAATCTTGCGATTCGGTTCCGCCTGCTCCCGAATGAATTTCCAAAAACGTATCATTTGAATCCCCTTCCTTACTTAAAAGAGAGGATAAAAGCATTTCTTCAATTTTCTCATCTAGTGCATAAAAGGAACTTTCAACTTCGGTTAAAAGCGTTAATTCATTTTCTACTTCAGCAAGTTCAATCATTTCATAAAGTGAATTAACCTCATCCACAATTGCTTGAATTGTCTCTATTTTTTCAATCAACCGTGTCCGTTCACTTACAAGCTTTTGTGCTTTTTGTGGATTTTCCCACAAAGTTGCCTCTTGCGTTAATGCGTCTAATTCATCTTTTCTTAAAAGGGCATTTTCCCAGTCAAAGACGTCCTTTCAGCAAATCAATTGCCGTTTGATATTTTTGATAAAAAGAAAGTGTTTCTGCTTTCATTAAAACTCCTTAGGATTTTATTTGTAAATTTGACTTTGAATTTTTTATAAGATAACTTAATTTTGAAATACTGACAACTATCCTTTCACTTTCACCTAAAATTCCCCAATTTTCTTCATATACGGTATGCTATTTTAATTTTTTCATCTACTGTTAAAAATTCAATTAAATCATTTTCCAGTTTAGCACCCTAATATAAGCCCCCTATTTCAGGCATTGTTTCATCTGTTGCTTTAATAATATCCTTTCCACCAACAACTTCCTTAGAAGGCATATCACTATCTGTTGCCTTAAAAGCTTCTTGAATCGTATTACCTGTTGATTGCGGAACACCTGTCGTTGGATTTACCCGAACAAGGCGTACCCCCTGTGGTACACGAAATGGAACATCTGGTGTATCTTTTAATGCTGCACTCATAAAATCTCTAAAAATCGGACCTGCGACAACACCCCCTGTATCATTTGCACCAAGCGTTTGTGGATTATCAAAACCAATCCAGACACCCGCAACTAAATCAGGCGAAAATCCAATAAACCATGCATCAAAACTATCATTACTGGTCCCACTTTTTGCACCTAAAGTTCTGCGAACCGCTTTTGCGACACGCCCCGTTCCTCGTTCAACAACACCAGTTAAAATATTCACCATTTGATAAGCTGTTACAGGGTCTTGAATTTGCTCTCTATCATCAATAACTTCAGGCTTATTTTCTGATGAAGCTGCATCACCCGCACAATTAGGACATGGACGCATATCGTGTTTATAAATCGTATTGCCATCACGGTCTTGAATACGGTCAATCAAATTAGGTGTAATTTTTTTACCCCCGTTTACAAAAGCACCATAAGCCGTTGTCAATTTCATCAAGGTTGTTTCATGGGCACCAAGAGCGGAAGAAAGAACCTCCTGTAAATCATCAGCTATTCCAAATTTACGTGCATAAGCTGAAACTTTACGCATTCCTATAGATTGAGCCAAACGAATCGTCATTAAATTTCTTGATTTTTCAAGCCCAATTCTTAATGTTGTTGGCCCATAAAACTTTTTACTATAGTTTTTGGGTTTCCAAACACTACCATCTGGCAAACGCATAACAATTGGTGCATCTAAAATTAAAGTAGATGGCGTATATCCCGAATCAAGTGCTGCCAAATACACAAATGGTTTAAAGGATGAGCCTGGCTGACGCTTTGCCTGTATCCCACGATTAAATTGATTGCGATAGAATGAAAAACCACCCACCATCGCAAGTACACGCCCCGTATGGGGATCAAGTGCTATCAAAGAACCTTCAGCCTTGGGCTCTTGTTGTAATAGATACGTCGATTCATTTTCATCCTTAGGGCTGACAAAGACAACATCACCAACAGCTAAAACATCACCCACCTTTTGAACAGGCGTTAACGAAACACGCGCATTTTCAAGTGCCTTTCTCGCCCATTTAAGCGTTGTAAGCAAAATTTTACCTGTTTTACCATTACTTAAATAAATTTCAGCCTCTTTTTCCTTTACTTTTGTCACAACAGCATATACCCAATCCTCAGGAACATAGGCTGGAACTTCTTTTTTTTCAAAAAGTGTTTTCCAATCAGTTGATAAATCAACCTTTTCAATAGCCCCTCTCCAACCATGGCGTTTATCATAGTTGAGCAACCCTTCTTGCAATGCATTAACAGCAGCCTCTTGCAATTTTGGGTCCAAACTGGTGCGAATAAATAATCCACCATTATACATGGCATCTTCACCATATTTATCTACAACAAAACGACGAACTTCCTCAGCATAATAACCATTTACACGCAAAGCATTTTTTTGCTTTTCAACAACGATTAAATCCTCTTTTTTTGCCGTTTTGGCATCCTCCATTGAGATATAACCATCATCTAACATCCGAGAAATCACCCAATTACGTCGTGTCAACGCTTGTTCCTTTTTGCGTATAGGATGATAATTGTTTGGTGCTTTAGGAAGTGCTGCTAAATAGGCAGCTTCTGCAATTGTTAAATCTTTTAAATCTTTATCAAAATAATTAAGTGCTGCACTGGCAACACCATAAGCCCCCTGCCCCAAATAAATCTCATTCAAATAAAGTTCAAGGATATGGTCTTTTGTATATGTTTGTTCAATTTTGCGTGCAAGAAGTGCCTCTTTAATTTTACGAGCGATTGATTGTTCAGATGAAAGTAAAAAGTTTTTTGCAACCTGTTGTGTAATCGTTGAAGCACCCATAGGACGACGTCCTGAACCAATATTTTTCACATTAATAATCATGGCACGAGCCAGCCCCATAAAGTCAATTCCGCCATGAGCATAGAAATTTTTATCTTCTGCAGCTAAAAATGCATTAATAACCAAAGGAGGGATACTTTCAATTGATACAAAAGAACGTTTTTCATTTGCATATTCAGCCATCAAAGAACCATCATTCGCATAAAGACGAGAAGTCACAAGTGGCCGATAATCAGCTAATTGCTTATAATCTGGCAACCCAATCGAAAAATGAATCATAACACCAAAACCGATAATAAAAACTATAAAACAACAAAAAAACGCCAAACTTACCAATGTTGAAAGTATTCTCATTACCGTTTATATCCTCTTTTATCACACATTATTTACAAAAAAAATTTTAGACTTAAATACGCAGCAAGTATACGCTTGTTTTTTTTAAATTTCAAGTATTAAATCAAAAAGAGCCCACTAAAAAGGCATTAACAAAAGAGAGGCATTTCTTTTTAATTTTGACAGCGTTTAACAAACAATAAACACTGCACAAAACAATTTGCAACAAATATTTTAATAAGAAATAACACACCATCAATGATACAAGATAATGGTCTAGCTACGAATTATAACATTTTAAATGATAGCGATTATTTATTAGAAGTTAATAAAAAATTAGATAAATTATTCTATTAACGACATTCATTGGACATACCTTGCTCATTTTCATCATAAAAAAAAAGACACAACAAAATTGTGTCTTTTAAATGGTGCCTGGGGACGGAATCGAACCGCCGACACAGGGATTTTCAGTCCCTTGCTCTACCAACTGAGCTACCCAGGCTCGCGGTGAGTAATAATCTTATACACGACTTTTTTATAAATGTCTAGTCCTTTTTTATAAAAAAATCATTTTTTTTATTTTTTTTATTCTTCTTCTAAATTTTTAACCACTTCATCTTCTGGTTTTTCATCTGTATGCACAACGTAAGTCCCTTTTAACCAGCGACCTAAATCAACATCAGCACATTTTTTAGAACAAAAAGGTGCATACCTTCTTTCTGGCTCTTTACCACAAATTGGACATTTAACTTTTGTATTTTCCATATTATTCTTCCCTTAAATCAAAAAAATCAAGTTGAACATTTAAATTTTGTTTTATCTGCACATAATTTTTTATTTCATCTGGCAGTAAACGTGCATATGCGGGATGCATTTCTAAAACAGGTTTACCAAAACGTGTAGCCAACAACATCTCTTTAATACATAAACAGACATATTCAAATGTTTTGAACCCCTCTTTCGTATAACACACATCAAACAAGGAAGCTGATGTCCTTGCACGCTTAATCTCTAACAAATTCATTTTAGTAAAATCATAAATCTTTGTACGAGAATCATCTTTAAAAGCATTTTTTATATCTTTAAGTAAAATTGCCTTTTCTTTTACGCTTTTAAATCCTGCAAAATCGATCAAAATCATCCCTGCAATATTTTTTAATTGAATTTGGCGTTTTATATATGAGATTGATTTTTGATTAATTTCAAACAAAGAAGAAGTACTTTTCCCCGAATCAACATCAATTGCCCAAACAGCATTTGTGCATTCAACAGATAGTTCGGCACCATTTTCAAAAGAAATAGTCGTATCCAAAGCTTCTTCAATATAAGATGATAATGAAAAATTATTTTTAAATTCAAAAGGATATTTTTCCAAAACAACCTTTTTAAGATTCGGCAAAAACACCTCCTTATCCGTAAAAACACCTGTCGCATCTTTCCCAAAGCGTGCTTCTTTTGTTATTTCAACACAAACTGTTTCACCCAACACATAAGTTTCATTTGATGGAATAAAAACAGATAAATTTTTATCGGTTGCAAGTGCAAAATATCCCTTTAATAATTTGTTAAAAGCAATAATTTTAGCTTTAACAACTTCACCTAAATTAAGTGCATTTTTACGTTGAAAAAAAATATCAATCAACGATTCGTTTTTATCAAAAACGGCGATAATTTCTTGTATTGTTGAAATATGGTGAACAAGAAATCCATCTATCATTTTATTTAAGAATCCCTCTTAAAATTTGAGTCGTTTCATAAATTGGCAAACCAACGATACTTGTATATGACCCCGAAATCCTTTGGACAAAAGCAGATAAAACACCATCTATTTTGTAACCACAAACACCCTTCCATTCACCAGAGTCAATGATAACCCGAATATCATCATCATCAAAATTTTTAAGCTTAACACTTGAAACATTAACCTTAGAAATAATTTTTCCCTCAGGCGTTACAACCGCTAAACCTGTCAAAACTTTATGACTTCTTCCAGATAAAAGCTTTAAATTTGCACGAGCTTCTTCTGGTGTATTGGCTTTTCGAATAATACGTCTACCAACCGCTAGAACAGTATCAGCAGCAACAACACATGTCTCAGGATATGCCTGAGCAACAGCTTTTGCCTTTTCAACAGCAATACGTTTGACATATCGCAATGGTGTTTCACCTTTTAAAATACCCTCATCAATTTCAGGTGATACCACTCTTTCTGGAACAAGACGCACCTCATCTAATAAGGCGCGTCTATTTACAGAAGCAGAAGCTAAAATAAAGCCTCTTTTAAATTTCCAAATAGCATTATTCATCGGATTGCATTTTTTCTTTACGTTCGTGACGTTCTTGAGCTTCAATCGAAAGAGTTGTAACAGGACGAGCCTCTAATCGACCAAGACCAATGGGTTCGCCTGTTTCTTCACAATATCCATAAGTGCCATTTTCAATTCTATCTAATGCAGCATTAATTTTTTTAATTAATTTACGCATTCTATCTCTTGTTCTAAGTTCTAAGAATTGATCTGTTTCACTACTTGCACGGTCATTCAAATCCGCCTCTTGCAAACTTGTTTCTTTTAAATCTTGTAAAGTAAATTCAGAATTTTTAACAAGTTCGGCACGCCAATTGATCAATTTTTGACGAAAATATTCAAGTTGACGTTCATTCATATATTCTTCATCTTGTGATGGTTTATAATCAGGGGGTAATGTAACAATTGTCATAATTGGCTCCTTTTTTAAATTAAATTTCTTCTAGGGTACATTTTTTTTTATAAAAAGTCAAGAGATGATTTTTTCTTGATAAAGATATAAATGTTTGATATAATTTAAAAGGATACTTTAGGAGTGGGACAATGAATTTATTTAAAAAAAGTTTACTTTTCAGTGCGTTTTTTATCCCTTTTGCTATAACAGCAAGGGCCGAAGATACTTTAAAAACTTTTTCTTGTGAAGAAATTATTCAACAATTAGAAACGGGCGAATTGCAAGATCGCACCTACTATGACAAATGCGGTTTTTCAAATGAGGATATTGCGTGGACAAAGTGGGCAGGCTACGTTTCAGAAAAGAAAATGAAACGAGGTATTTTTGAGCTTTGCACTCGTTTTCCCAACCATGCTTATCACCAATTATATTGTGACAAAGCTATCCAATTAGAGTATCCTCCAGCACTTATCTATGCTGGCGAACAATCAATTAATAATAACGACTTTCAAACAGGGTACAACTATTTATCAAAAGCACTTGCATCGGGGCAATTAAGCCACAAAGAGGAAGGTAAAATTCTTGAAATTTTAGGTATCCATTACTTAAAAACAAATGATCAAAAAGCGTCAACTTATTTGGAACGTGCCTCTTTCAAAGAATCTGCATTAGCGAACAATTTACTTGGTATCAATTATTACATTCACAAAGATGATGATTTGGCAAACGAGCAAATTTTATTAGAATATTTTTGGCGTGCCATTTTATTGGGTTGTAAAAAAGCTGAAGAAAATGTAGGTCTTTATCAACTTCAAAAACAAGGAAAAATTCGTCCAGAGCGTGCATTAAGCGAAATGAAAAAAAATATGTTTTCTTGTGATGCAACCGTTTTAAAAAAAGAAGATACTACATCATCAAATTTATATAACTGTCGATGCAAATTTTCGCTTGATATGTATAAACGGCAAAAGGATAAAGAATACACTTTAAAAAGAACAGAAGCAAAAATGGCCGTATTAGAGGACAAAAATGGCCAAACTGTCAGTACAACTGAGGGTTCTATATTACCAAATAAAGCTCGTGTTGCTGAAGTACGCAGAACAGCCGTCATTTTGACATATCCAACTGGAAAAAGAGAAATCTTAAATCTTTATAAAAAAGATGAATGTGTTGATTTTTGCAAACAAAATGGCATTCAAGAAAATTTATCGCCAGAAGAAATGCATCTACGAATTGACGGCGTAAAAGAAACAGTTAAAATCAGACCATATCATTTAACTTTTACACCTCAAGAATGTGCTTTCATCGAGCATTATGCAAAAACACTCTATCTTGACAAAATAAATTATGTTGGAAAAGAAGAATGTGCCCGTCAACAGATTGAAGTTGATCCTATTTTAAATAAAATATCTATTTCTGAGGATCTGACCAATACACAATATGTACCGATGAAGAAAAAAGAAAAAGAACTAGAAACACTTTCAGAATCCAAGAAAAAAGAACTAATGGAATCAGCTGCTTCCATTATGAAATAGCGTATTTTAAAACAAGATAAACATCTATATCAAACCCAAATATTGATGTTAATATTAAAAATGATGAGGGGAATACTGCTTTAGATTATTTAATTAGTCCCGATGGTCAAATTCCTCGTGATAAAGTTGGTTTATACCAAAAATTGATGGCTGTGCAGGAAAAACAAACTGAGAGCACAAATACGCCTACATCAGGAATGTCAACACTTCATAATGCTGGGACAGACATAACCACTCCTGAAATCGAAAATCAAAGTAGTGTACAACAAAATCCAATCGTCCAAAATCATGGAAGATGATATTATAAAAAAAAAGAGGAGATCACATCTCCTCTTTTTTTTATTTTCCTAAAGAAATTAAGCAGAAACTGTTTCTGTTTGTGCTTCTTTTTCAGCAGTAGCTTTTGCTTCTGCATCAGCTTTCTTTTTTGAAGAGCGTTTAGCTTCTTCAGCAGAACGTGCAATGTTGACACGGACTGTTTGTGAAACATCAGGATGCAATGACAAACGAACATCAAAAATACCGAGGTTTTTGAATGGTTGCCCCATCACAATTTGATGTCTTTCAACTTTAAAACCAGCATCATGAATTGCTTCGCAAACATCACGCATTGTAACAGAACCATATAATTGACCTGTTTCAGCAGCTTGACGGATGATAACAACAGAAAGGTTGTTCATTTCTTCAGCCAAAGCTTCTGCTTTTTCTTTTAATTTTTGGTTATAGGCTTCATATTCTTTGCGTTTTGCTTCAAAAAGAGCCAAGTTGTCTTTAGTCTTACGTAATGCTTTCTTTTGTGGAAGCAAGTAGTTGCGAGCATAACCGTTTTTAACATTAACGATATCGCCCATTTGACCAAGACGTTCGATTTTTTCTAAAAGAATAATTTCCATCTTTATTCTCCTTATTCTGCAACGAATGGTAATAACGCCAAGAAACGAGCACGCTTAATTGCTTTTGACAATTCACGTTGGTGTTTTGCACATGTTGCTGAAACACGAGCAGGAACAACTTTACCACGTTCTGAAATATGGCGGCTTAATTGTTTAATGTCTTTATAGTCGATTTTTTGAGCGTTTTCGCCACAGAATGGACAAGACTTTTTATGATGAAAAAAAGAACCTTTGATATCAGCCATTACATATCTCCTTCTGAAATTTCAACATCGTATTTTTCTTCAGCTTTGAATTTTCTAGATTTAGCTTCCATCATAACTGATGGACCTTCTTCCAATTCTTCAACCTTAATTGTTAAATAACGAATCAAGTTTTCATCAAGACGCATTAAACGTTCCATTTCGATGATAGCATCAGCTGGAGCATCAATGTTCATTAACATGTAATAACCTTTACGGTTTTTTTGAATTTTATATGCTAAATTGCGTAAACCCCAATTTTCGCGTTTTGAAACTTTGCCACCCATAGATTCAACAACTGATGCATATTTGTCTGTTAATTCATTAACTTTTGCAGGTGTTAAATCTTGTCTAGCAATAAATACATTTTCATAAAAAGGCATTTATAAATTCTCCTTTTGGTTTTTCTCGTTTCGGTTAAAACAAATATCCCACATGGATAGTTGCTTGAAACATAGCCCCCGTCCGATAGCAAGAGAGCAAGGATAATCGGAAAGCTTTGCTAATATACAAAATTTTTTTTAAAAAATCAAGTATTTTTTGATTTTTAAAGACAAAAACAAAATTTAAAGCTCTTTATCATGCCTTTTTAAAAGAGGTAATAGCTTTTCCACCACTAAATTTGCAATATTATTTTCACGCTCTTTTTCCTTAAACAACAAAAATGTATCACGCACAAATGCATATGCAAAATAAATCAAAACAAAAAATAATACTGTATCAAAAAATGAGGTTAAAAAATGAATTGTTTTTTCCAGCGTTGAAACTTTTGCTTGTGCAAGCGTTGAATTAGTAAGAGATGTTATATATTCAGATATCTTACCTGGGGATAGCAATGACAAATTTTCACCCGCTTTCGATGTAAATTTTGATAAAATTGAAAGTTTTTGTTTTTCGAGTGGCAAATCAAAATAATTATAAAAAAATGAAGTTAAATTCATTTTAAAAAAATAAACCAATCCAGACAAAAAGCCATATTTAACAAACGATGGATAACAAGCTTTTAAAAAACGAATCGTTTTAAATTTCATAGATGTTTGCCTGTTAAATTCAAACTGTGTCATCATATACCTCTCAAAAAAAACTATATGGATTAATATCTACTCGAACTGAAACGCTAGAATTAAGCGGTATTTTTTTTAACCAAACATTTAAAATATTTTGAAGTTTTATATCCTTATTTGATTTAATAAGCAGACGGTATCTAAATTTCCCACGCAATAACGCGAGCGGAGCTGGTGTTGGACCCAAGACATCTAACCCTTCCAAAAAGGGTGCTGTTGCAACAATCTTCTTTGCCACATCAACAACAAGTTGTTCATTTTTCCCACTCAAAATAATAGCAGCCAATTGTCCGAACGGTGGCATACTTAAAATTTGACGTGTTGCAATTTCTTCTTGAATAAAGGTATTTTTATCATTTTTTTGCAACGATTGAATCACCAAATTATCAGGAACATAGGTTTGCAAAACAGCGATTCCTTTTTTTTGTTCACGCCCAGCACGACCCGTTACTTGATGTAAAAGCTGGAATGTTCGCTCGCCCGCTCTTAAATCACCACCAGAAAGCCCCATATCTGCGTCAATCACACCAACAAGGGTAAGGTTTGAAAAATGATGTCCTTTGGCAAGGATTTGTGTCCCAATTAGAACATCAATCTCATTATTTTTAATTTTTTGAAGAAGTGCTTCAAACTCTTTTGGATTATTCAACGTGTCAGAGGTAACCATTGTCATTCGAGCTTCAGGGAAAAGCTGGTGTGCTTCTTCATAAATACGTTCTACCCCTGGTCCACATGAAACAAGTGTTTCGTCTTGTTCACAAGTTGGGCATTTTTTAGGTATCCGCATCACATAGCCACAATGATGGCATTGCAAGATATTCTTTTTTCTATGTTCCACCAACCATGCCGTACAATGTGGGCATTTAATACGTTCACCACAAGAACGGCATAACAGTAAAGGAGCATAACCCCGCCTATTTAAAAACAACAACGTTTGCTCTTTTTTTGTTAAATTTTCACGCATTAACAATTGTAATTCGGATGAGATGAAACGAATAGGCCCTTTTTCTTTCTGCCGCATGTCCACCAAACGAATATCGGGTAGAAAAGCTCCAGCAAATCGTTCAGGCAACTCAATATGAATATATTTTCCAGCAAGCACATTACAATAGGATTCAATACTTGGTGTTGCAGATGCAAGAACAATGGGACATTTTGCAATCTTCGCACGAACGACCGCCATATCACGAGCTTGATATAAAACACCATCTTCTTGTTTAAAAGAGGAATCATGTTCCTCATCCACAATAATTAAATTCAGTTTTTGATAAGGCAAAAATAAAGCCGAACGAGCACCAACAACGACTTTTACTTCACCTTTTAAGATAGCGTTCCAAGTATCTCGACGTTGCTTTTGCGTAATACCAGAATGCCAAAGAGCTGGTTTAACCCCAAAACGTTTTTCAAATCGTTCAAGCCAAGCTGTTGTTAATGTAATTTCTGGTAATAAAACAAGAATTTGCCCCTCTTTTTCAAGAGCTTTCGCCAATGCCTCAAAATAAACCTCTGTTTTGCCAGAACCTGTCACACCATCAAGTAAAGAAACACTAAATCCATTTTCCAACTGTTCGCTCATGATTCTGACAGCATTTTTCTGAGCCTCAGAGAAAGTAAGTGTTAAATGCTTGGGATCAGGTTTCTGAAAGGTTATCGGTTTTTTACTTTGTTTTTCAAATTCGCTCACTAATACCATTTTTAGAACAGCCCCTTGTGGTGCTAACGTATACGCACTCACCCAATTAACAAACTGTATCGTTTCATATGGCAAAGGTTGAAAAGGAAGAACTTCAATAATTTCTTTTATCTTGCTTTTTTCAATATGCGTATTAGGTTCTTTATCCCAAACAATGCCTGTCATTTTTTTTCGACCAAATGGTGCAACAACAAACATACCAGCTTGAAGTGGTATATCACTTAAATAATCATAACATCCAAGCGGTGTTGGAAATAAAACAGATATCTGTTGCATTTTAATTTGAACCTTGTATACTAAAAAAGTAATTATTAGGATACATAAAATGATAGAAGAATACAAGCCCTTATCTATAACAGTCACCCCAAAATTAAAAAACACCATTGATGCATGGCAAAAAAATTTACGTTTTGAAAGACGGTTATCTCTTAAAACAGCTGATTCATATTTAATTGATATAAAAGAGTTTTTTCATTTTTTAAATCATTTTTTTGAAAAAAAAATAGATATTACAGATTTAAAAAAATTAAAAATTTCAGACTTTCGCTCATTTTTAGCATGGCGTTCAGAACAAGACGTTTCCCGTTCTAGTATTGCAAGAGGAATGTCAACATTAAGAAATTTTTTTAAATATGGTGTTAGGAACGAATTATTTGAAAATGACGCAGTCATGGCGATTCGCACGGGACGTGGGGCAAAAATTTTACCTAAACCGCTATCTATTGATGATGCCTTTAAGTTTTTAGATGCTGTTAAATATCTCGCCCAAGACTCCTTTCAAGAAAAGCGTGACACCGCTCTTTATATGTTACTTTATGGATGTGGTTTACGCATTAATGAGGCCCTTTCTTTAAACATCAGCGATTTACCCCTTGATAGAGATGCTTTTACATTACTTGGGAAAGGAAACAAAGAACGGTTAGTTCCTCTTTTACCTTTGGTCAAAAAAAGCGTTAAAGAATATCTCAAATACCACCCACTCTACGATAATGATGCCCCTTTATTTGTCGGTGCAAGGGGCGACCGCTTAAATGCAGGCGTTGTTCAACGAAACGTGCGTGGAATTAGAAATTATTTAAATCTACCCGAATCTGTGACACCTCATGCATTAAGACACAGCTTTGCTACCCATTTATTACAAGGCGGGGGGGACTTAAGAACTGTACAAGAATTACTAGGACACGCTTCGTTATCCGCAACACAACGGTATACAGAAATCACCACAGAGCAATTAATGGATGTTTATCAAAAATCACATCCCCGTGCAAAATAAAAAAAATATTAAAACTTGCAGATTTCTATTTGACCTTCATTTTAAAATATGATAAAGTCAGTCTATATAAAAAAATAGGAGGTTCAAATGAGCAATACTTTAAAAGACGCACAAGACGCAGGAAAACGTGATTTTGCTTATTCTTTAGCACACGATTCATACACGTTATGTGCACAGAATCATTCTTTAAAAGGTGAAATTCATTTTGGTGGTGAAGCACTTCAAAATGTTGATATGATGGAAGCAAAACAACGTTCAAATTCGAACATTGATTTTCGTGTATTGCAATCTGGGGGCAGACAATAGTTTATGACTGAAAATAAAGATTTTGACCTTTCTGTTGAAAAAGAAGAGGCGTATGTTATTATGCCAACGACGGAAGAAGAATTGGTATTCGCCATTTCTGTAAAAGATGAAGATCCTATTGATCCTGTTTTATTATATGATGGTGGTGAGCATGCTTTGCTCTATCGTTCAAGTACAGATATAGTTATTTTTGACTATTTACCTGAAAAAATTAAAGAACGTATGGATAATATTGATAAAGCATACATTGTTGAAATTGATTATCGGGTCAAAAAAATCAAACAAGATTATGAGGCAATGGTTGAGCTTGTCAAAGAATATCCTCTTGATATTACTCAATATATGTAAAAAAAATAATCACCTATCAAGTTAAGAGCTGGCAGTCTTAGATTTCTCCAACAGATTCAGGTTGGAATAGTTTTTTTTACCTCTTTTTTTTTATTATCACATAACTTCGTTTTACAAAAAGCGTTTTAAATGATAAGATGCTAAGATAAGGATGGCGACGTGTACAAAAAAAGTGGTACACGAGCCATTCTATATCTGACGCAGATTGCTTTTAAAACGCTTTTTAAAAGACAATGTGCTATATAAAAACCAAGTGGCGAAAAAAAGCGGTCAAAAGGGGTAGAATAGCCTTCGGCCACAGTGTGCC
>CALARE010000026.1 GCA_937888725.1 uncultured Alphaproteobacteria bacterium
TATTTTTTAGCAATCCCTTCTTTTTTATCTTCTTTATAGGAGATTTCGTATTCTTTTTTTCCATCCCTATTATATTTTTTTTCAACACCGTCTTTTTTCCCTTCTTTATAAGAGACTTCTAGCTTTAATTGTCCATTATCATAGTATTCTTTGCAAATGCCTTCTGGTTCTCCATCTTTAAAAAAATATTCAGCCTCTAATTGTCCATTGTAATGGTATTCTTTGTGAATGCCTTCTATTTTTCCATCTTTATAGGGGGTTTCAAATATTAATTTTCCACTTTGCCTATAATATCCTTTTCCTATTCCGTCTTCTTTCCCATCTTTATAGGGAGTTGTAGATAGTAATTCTCCCGTTGGGTAGTATTCTTTTTTGATCCCATCTTTTTTTCCATTTTTATAGGGGATTTTAATCAATAGCTCTCCATACATGTTGTTATATTTTACAACCCCTGTGATGGGTTTTCTTGCTAAATCACAAAGCATATCACCACAAGGTTGTGTTTGGATTGAATCGTATTCTTTTTCGTTTAAAATATACGTGCATAAAACAGCGGTTGATACCATTAATAGAGCTAGGAATTTTTTCATCATATGTCTCCAAATCGTTTGTATTGATTATGAGCTTAATCCAAGAACACTCTGATTACAAAATAACCAGAGTGCGCCATTTTTATGTTGAATTTTCAATGTGTTAAAACCCATTAAAATGCGTATCTGACTTTTAACATTAAAATGTTTGAATTTAACTTTGCAACTTCGCCCCGATTTCCGCCATGTTCGTTGACTTTGAAAAAGCGGTATTCGGCACCAATTGTGATAGGGAGGGTTGTTGGCAGTTCATAATCAGCTCCGAGCATAAATTGCATAGCAGGTGAATTTTCATGTTCAAAACGAGCCATACCCAACCCCAAACCAATATAAGGGTCAATAATCGGTGTGAGTGGAATATTGGCATAAGCATTGACCATTAAAGCATCCATATTTGAATGACCGCCATCTTTGATATCAGGGTGGTTGCGAAGGTATTCCCCTTCAACACGTACATCTGTGAGCAAAAGGGGAAGCTGATATCCAACCGCAAAAGAATAGGCAGCCGAATCGTCATAGCTCGAGCGCAAATCTTTTGTCGTAGATGAGCCGTTATTAAATGCGACACCCAAACCAAATGAGCCATAAAAATCAGCCTTTGCAACGCTTGAAAGGCAGAGTAATGTCGATAAAATTGGTATAAAATAAGCTTTCATAAGAAGTCCCCTTTCTGTTTATTTGAATGTTAAAATGTTGTCCTTTGATGGCTTAGCATAACAAAATATTTAGCTCTTGTCATTCTTTTTTTATTGCGTTTTTGAAATTATTTTGCTATATTAACTCAAATCAAAACATGAATTTAGTTTAATTAATGAAAGGGTATGAAAATGAAACTTCCTTTAATGCCAAAGGCAACGGCTGTTTGGTTGGTTGAAAATACAGGTCTTACATTTCAACAAATTGCAGATTTTTGTGGGATGCATCTTTTAGAGATTCAAGCGATTGCTGATGGGGATGTGGCTTCTCACATTATGGGGTTTAATCCTGTGTTGAACAAACAATTAACAGTTGAAGAAATTAAACGTTGTGAGGCAGATGAAACGGCACGTTTAGAACTTTATAAAAATGAAGAAGTTGAACGTTTAATCAATAAAGGGGCTAGATATTTGTCAAACGCAAAACGTGGGGATAGACCTTCTGGGATTGCATGGATTGTGCGTAATCACCCTGAAGTGGCAGATTCTGAAATTGTTAAATTGCTCCGTACAACAAAAGCAACAATTACATCTATTCGTGAACGGACACACAAAAATATTCAAAATATCCACCCTAAAAACCCAGTTACATTAGGGCTTTGTTCTGAGGCGGATTTAAATAAAGCCATTGCTTTGTCTGTCAAGCAGGTTAAGGAATAATCAAATTTGTGGAGCGTTTTTTTTGGGTGAGGAGAAAAAACGCTCTTTTTTTTTAACAAAAATAGGGAAAGGAACATACGATGTCTGATACAGTTTCAACAATCACATCTGAGGGGGGTAAATTAGCCTCTTATATCGAACGCATTGAACGCATTGAAGAAGAACGCAAAGAATTAGGTGCTGATATGCGTGAAATTTTTGCTGAGGCTAAGGGGAATGGTTTTGACGTGAAAGTGATGCGTCAAATCCTAAGATTAAGGAAAATGACCCCCGCCGATCGGGCTGAAACAGAATTTTTGCGTGAAGAATATAAAAAACTTTTAGGTATTGCTGATTAATGCTTGATTTTTAGTTTGTTATCGTGTAAATTAAGACTGCAATCTTTTTGGAGGAACTTATTTATGAACAAAACAGCTTTTTCTTTCATCCTTTTATTCGGGACCGCTTTTGTGAGTTTTCAAGCACTTGCCGAAGGGCCTGTTGTTGCACGGACGGAAACAACCTATGCTAAAGAAAATGAAATTATCATGGATGGGTACACCCCATTAGATCCAATTGATAATTCTGTGAAAACAAGCGTACGTCGTTATGGTGTTAAACCACAAGCGGGTCAACCAGTTGCACAACCACAACCCGTTCAAGCTCCACAACCACAATATGTGATGCCTGTGCAAGCGGTGGTTCCTGTTCAGGCACCTGTTGCCCCTAAATATGCTTTGCCAGCTGGGGCCGTTCCTGTAAATCAAATGCCAACTTATGCTCCTGTTGGTCCACGTTTTGCTGAGCCAATGCCAGAATATCGTCAACCAGCACCACAAATTGTGCAAGCAAGACAAGCTCAACTTCAAGGGCAAGTTGTCGTGCCACAAAATGCTGGGGCTGTGATTCCTGCTGAGGCTTATGCGGTAAAACCTGTGCCACAAAATATGAATTGTATGGGGGCAAATTGTCCCTCTAAAATTTCAAGTATTGAGTACAAACAATCACCTGTTAAGGTGCAATACCCAGTTGTGCGTCAATACCCTGTATCGATTGAATACCCAGTCACGGTCAATCGTGATGTGACAGTGCGTCAACCTGTGGTGGTTGAACAACCAGTCGTGGTTCAAAAACCAGTGGTTGTCAATCAACCTGTGATGGTGGAAAGAGCTCCTGCATACATCCGTCAACAAGCGGTTCGTATGCAACAACAGCCTTCTTATGTGCAACAGCAACAAGTTGTTGTCCAAGCACCAGCTGGGCAAGTTTTGCCACCATGCACGACGGGTAATTGTCAATAATTCACTTTTTGCTTGCGAAAGGTAAAAAAATTTGTTATGATAAAGCCATCTTCTCGTTGAGATGGCTTTATTTTTTTTTAACAGGCGGTATAAATTTTGATGTCTGTTTAGATTTAATATAATTTGATATAAACATTTTTATTTTTGAGGGCATATGAAACAAAATCAAAAAAAACGGTTTAATAATGGGCGATTTAATAATCGTAACCAACAAAAACAAATTACCAGAAATACAGTGTTTGACAGCACTGGGCCTTGTGGCAAATTGCGTGGTACCCCTTTGCAATTGAGTGAAAAATACCAAGCCGGGGCAAAAGATGCGTTGATGCAAAATGATATTGTGTTGGCTCAAACTTGTATGCAATATGCAGACCATTATATCCGTTTGCAAAATCAAGCCATTCAAAATGAACAACGTTTAAATCAAAACAATCAAATCATCCGTCAACAAAAAATGAATGAATTATCTGATGAGGCAAAAACAGAAGATGAAACGGTTTTACCACTTGAAGTTGAGGATTCCTTGCCTGAAATCCAATTGCCTCAGGCTTCTTTTGAACCACAATCAGAGGATAAGGCTGATGCTGAAATAAGTGCCTCAGTTGATGGACAAACACCTGTTGCATCAGAAACGCGGGTAAAAAGAAAGCCAAGGACTAAAAAGCAAGAAACGCAATTTGTCGATGGGACTGCTGTGCCTGCTGAGGGGCAGCCAGTTGTTGAATAATCAAAAATGTGGGGGGTAAATGTTTGATTTTAGTTTTAGCTTGGATTTATTGATCGTTGTGTTGCTGATTATTGCGATTGTGTATGCAATTGTTTTGGATCACCATCTGTCAGCGACAAAAGATAATTATCGTGAATTGTCCCGTTTGGTGGAACAATTTTATCAAGCGGCAAAAAAGACGCAAAATGAGCTGATTAATTTAAAAAATCAACAAGAAAAGGTGCGTAAAAGTTTGCAAAGTGAGAATGAAAAAGCTCTTTTATTAGAAGGGCGTTTGGCGGATTTGATGGATAAAATTGATAAAAAACTCCTATTTTATCCGTCCAATCAAGCACCAGAAAAAAAGCCAATGACTTTGGGTGAG
>CALARE010000027.1 GCA_937888725.1 uncultured Alphaproteobacteria bacterium
TTCCTTTAACTTTGCCCAATCGTTTGCCTTAAAGGCATTTAATGCATCAACCAGATATTGAATGTTCTTACCTTCTCCGACAAAAGGTAAAGCATCCCTTGACCTGGTTTCTTTGTCTTTCTTTCGTTTTTGTCCTAAATAGGAAGCCGATTTTTCAAGCAAATAGGCAGCAAACTCTGATTTTAAATACCCTGTTGCATAGGCAACTTGATAGGCTTCATAATCAAACTTAGAGGGTTCTTGTTTCTCTTGGATAGGCATAATACCTTGATCTTCTATCTGTGTTTCAAGTCCTGCTTTGGTCATTAACTCAGCGAGGTTTTTTATGGCTAAGCACATGCATTAAAATCATTGCTAAATTATAAAAACACCGATATAATACAATAAAATTTAAAACAAAATGATAACTAAACGTAAGAAACAAAAATGAAACTCAAATTAATTTTAAAAGAGCGTCTCTTTTACATCCGATATACCTGGCAACATAAAATAGCTTTTTTAAAAGTAGAAAAAAAGGTACGAGGGAAAAATACGTTGCGTGGACTATTGCATGATGCGGATAAACTTTTTTTATATGCTTTACCGTTCATTGATATTCAAACTGCACAAAATATTCATACAAAATACGCCCGCCATCATTTAAGAAATAACATTCAAAAAACACAAAAAGATATTGAAGAAACGGTTATTGATTGGGCATGTGCCCCACTTACAAAACCGGACAAACCACTTAACGCCTACCAAACCTTAATAAAATATTATCCCAATCATGTAGAACAGATTTTACCTACAATAAAAAAATGGTTCCCAGAACAAATTAAAAAAAACAGCCTCAAATCAAAAGAAAGGGAATAAATGATCACTATTGGACTTCAGCACAAAGAGGAGCTCATCACAAGTAGCATACAAAGTGCTAAAAACCTTAAAAGCGGTGGACTAGAGGTATTAGGAACACCTGCCCTTATTGCTCTAATGGAACAGAGTGCTTGGAAAAGCGTCCTTCCCTTTATGCAAGAAGGATTTGACACAGTCGGTACCTATATTGAAATCAATCATTTATCCCCAACACCCATTGGCTCAAAGATACATGCAATATGTACATTATCAGCTATTAATAAAAGAGAACTGACATTCCATATTAAAGCTTATGACAACAAAGGAGAAATCGCCAACGCAACACACAAAAGAGTGATTATCAACATTTTGTCATTTCAACAAAGGGCTGATAATAAATTAAAATAGATTGTAAATAAAGCACTTATTTTTTTATTTTTACTTTTTCGCCAACAAGGTGAATAATTTCCTTTTCATCTTCAGGGGATAAAATACCATACAGTGGAATAGGGAAAGGTCCAAAATTTGCATTATTTTTTTGCAAATAAGAATAATGATATTGAATATCTGTTTTAGGGTTAAGAGAAAGGATTTTTTTATCCTTGCCACACAAACGGACAGTTTTAATTTCTGCAGATGCAATATCTTTCCACGCTAAAGGATTCGAATAATCAACTTTTATATCTTTATCAGTAATAACAACAGCAGGATGTTTAATTATATTTTTATACCCCCAAACCAAGGCTGTTAATAAAATCGCAAACCATAATGCAAAATATGAAAGCCCCATCAATAAGACAAAAGCAAGCTCCAACATTAGCAAAACAAACACTGCATCAACTTTTTTAAAACGATAATAAAATGTTCTTTGCATAAAACCTCCTATTTATTTTTAATAGCTAATCCGTCGTGAAAAGCATGCCCGACAACGCGTCCAATTTCACGATAAACATGGCCAGCACTATCATAAGTAATTAAGTTGAGTTTTGACAAATCAACATTTCCTTTTTCATTCAGCACTTGTTCATCTGCAATCACATTTTTAACCCTACCAACAAGGATGTAATCACCTTCATCATCTTGTAGTTCCAACACCTCACACTCTAATGTAACAGGATATTCCTCAAAAACAGGGGCATCAACATACTGTGATTTGACTGCATGAAAACCAGCCCTTTCAATCTTATTCACTTTAGCACCTGTTTCAATCCCAAAATAATCAGATTCGATTAATGTTTCTTTTGTTGCAAATGCGACTGTAAAAGCATTTTTAATTTTCAGATTTTCAGTTGTTTTATGCTTCCCAAGTGAAATCATAATCGCATCACCATCACATTGCATCCCCCAAGCAGCATTCATTGCATTTGGAACATTATTTTCATCATATGTCCCAATAATCAACACAGGCATTGGTGCCATAATCAAAGATTTTGAAATATTTTTTTTCATTTTTGCCTCCTTCATATTCATTTAACTTACGATTCTTTTTATTAAAAATCAAGCCAACATCATTCTTATTTACAAAAAGTCTGTTTTTTGATATGATACACTTATAAAAAAGAAAAATAGGGATTTTTGGAGTATATAATGAAAAAAGAACACTATTATGACAAAAAATACACCTATAAATACCCTCTTAAATCTTGGATATTTTATACACTTCCCATCAAAACATTAGCTGATATATATGAAAATGAAACAGGCAAAAAAGCGACTTCTTTTTTCGACTGCGGGTGTGCTGGAGGTGAACTTTTGTATCAGGCTGAAAAAATGAATATGTGCGTACAAGGTATTGATGTCGAACGATACGATTCTTTTTGGAAAAAGAGCCATCCCAACATTGAAATTTGCTCAATTTTAAATTATCAAAAACCAATCAATTATGATATTGTCTATTGTAATGGGACACTCACTTATTTGAATGAAGATAATTTACATATCGCACTAAACAAATTTAAATCCGCTAAAATGGTCATTGCCATTCATAACACAACTGAAGATGACGAAAAAGCTGGTGGACCAGACTATCGCTCACCTCATCCAACAAAACCTCGATTAATCAAAAGTCAAAAATGGTGGGTTAATCGTTTTAAACAAGCTGGATTTAGTGCGAAATACGACCCAAGAACGGATTGTTTTATTGCAACACCTTACACACATGACAATTAAAAAGAAAGTCAATAACCTGCCAGCGGTTTTCTTCTTACAAAAAAAGGCGTTTAAAAACGCCTTTTTTACTTTTAGAATCTCATTTATTATTCATGGGAATAAAATTCAAACGGTTGGAATGAATAATCCCATCCATTATCACGTCTTGACAAAACAGCTTCATAAACAAGATCACCTTTATCACTAAAACGACGCATAATACCATTATACATTTTAGATGTATGTTTTACAGGGGCTCGTGATGAAAAGACCCAAACTTCTTTTGTTTTTGGATGTACAAAAACGATACTACCCATATCAGAATATTCAGGCAATTCTTTTAAAAAGAGCTGTTGAACTGTTTTTTTCTTATCATCAATTTGAAAAACAGATGCCACAGAATTTTTGGTTGTATATAACTTTTTATCATACATATTACCAGAATTATCAAAAATAGAATACACACCATTTCCCACATATCTCACACTATGTGTTTTAAGTGGCCATTTAAAACCATCTGCTTTTTCTGTCCCTTGTTGAACGGCTTTAGAGTATGCTTTACCATTCTTATCCACAGCGGTTAATAAGAGGTGTGAAATATCGCCCTTATCACCTTTACGACCTGATTTATGTGTTAATTGATGTGGTGTCAGCCACCATATTGGTTTTTGAGAAGCCTCATCAATTTTAACAATACCCAAATGGCGACCCGAAACGATAACAGCTTTATTTTTTGCATCATAATCAATTCCATTTGTATGAGCCCAGTCCACTTTACCAAAATCTTTTTCAGCAGATTTCACGATTAATGTTCGATCAGGATTAAGCATTTCTGCCAAATCATATTGTGCCACAATAGCGCCTGTTTTTGCATCTATCTCAAGCACAAAATCCCGATGAGAAACATCTTCTCTCCCATCAAAAATAGCTTTTGAATCTTCATAAGAGCCAAACACGAGTAAATTTCCATTATCCTTAAAATTCATCCCGTGCATATAGCCATAAAACCCCTTTGGATATGGATAATAGGCCTGTTCCTTGCCAAGCCAATCATATTTGGCGATACCTTTTTTAAACTCCATATAAACATCATTTTTATAAAAACGGGTTAAGTGCCAAGCATCTGCTGAAATTATATATCGTATATAACCATCTTCATCCCAAATTTGACCATTTGTACTTGAATAGTAATGAAAACGTTTATCTTTTTTAACAGATGGGGTCCAGTGAACCATCAAATTAGAATCGCCAACAGTAACGGTTATTTGTGCTTTTTTTGATTTTCCTTTTTCATCAGTTGCACGAATAATCACTTGATTATCATAATTTGGATACAATCCAATAAGGGGAATTTCATGCTCTTTTTTATACCCATCAAATTCATGTACAATATCTGGAGCACCATCACGTCCCTTTATACGAATTGATATCTTTGTTTTTTCTTCAGTTGGGAATTTCACAAGTGCTGAAAGAGGCGTTCTACCATACGGATTAACTTTTATATAAGGCTCCTCCAAAGAATAAACAAATTGTTCATATTCCTTTTGCACGTCAACTTTTTTTATTTCAAGTGACCAAGTATTTTCAAATTTATTCAATTTAAATAATTCAGGTTCATACTTTTCCCACTTGATTAAAATCTTATCTTTAGAAATCACTTCTACTTTACCACAATCACCATTGTTACGGCAAAGTTTTGTATCTCGCACAATAACATTTTCTACCCAACTTGGATGTCTAATATCGTAAGATTTAACTTCTATCGCTTTTGCATTTAACGAAAAACAAGATAAAATCAATCCGAATACAATGATAAACATTGGCTTTGTTTTAATAGAAAGACGAACAAATGACAACATGATTATATCCCCTCATATATTTTTTTTAGAGCATATAAAAATAAACTCATCCTGTCAACTGCTTGAAAAAAAATTAACCCAACTTTACAATATTTTTACCAAATTTTGTTTCAAGCTCATCAATCAGATGTGAGATTTTATCATCTTCAACTTTTGGTGAATCAAATAAGCTCAATTGTGGTGTTTGCCCATATTGCAAATTTTTAAGCGTCACACCTAGCGATCGGTACAAAATACCCCTGCGATAAAGAAGGTTTAAAAGGTCATGAGCCTGTTTTAACAACGTTCGCTCTGAATTTGTGGGCATCTCAAGGCGAATCTCTTTTTCATATATTTGAAAAGTCTTTGTCCGAAGGGTCAAAGAAATGGAATGGCAAAAACCGCCCAACATCCTTAATTTTTGCGAAGTATTATGCACATGTTTTCCAATTCTAGAATGTAAAAAATCAATATCATTTGAAAAATCATCAAATGTTTTTGTATCTTGAATTGATTGAGGTTTTTCCTCCTTTGGATTCACAAGATTTATCGCCTGCCCCATCAACTCATATTTTAGACGTTCTCCCACAAGGCCCATTTCTTTTTTTATCCACACCAAATCTTGCTTTAAAAAATCACCAATGGTTTTGATATCATGATAAAGGAGCGTTTCGGCCGTTGCTTTACCAACACCCGACACCTCATTCATGGGAATATCAGAGATAATTTCCACTGTTTTTTCAGGCCTGATAACAAAAATTCCCCCTGTTTTTTTTGCCATATCACTCGCCAATTTTGCGAGCGTTTTGCTGGTTGAAAGGCCAATTGAAACGGGAATATCTACCTCTTTCAACACTTTTGAGCGAATATCTTTGATAATCTCTGTATAAGGTTTGTTATAAAATTTATTCATCCCAGTCAAATCAACAAAAGCCTCATCAACTGAAACCACCTCCACATCTGGCGAAAATGATTTAACCACATCCATCACTTGAGCTGAAACCGTATCATACCAATCATGCCGAGCGGGAAGAAAGACGACCTTGTCCGACATTTCTTTAATTTGAAAATAAGGTGCCCCCATTTTAATACCTAAAGCTTTTGCCTCTTTTGAACGAGATACAACAACCCCTTTGTTATTCACAGAAGTGAGCACACAAACAGGCCTGTTTTTAAATTCTGAGCGAGCCTTTTGTTCACAAGAAACAAAAAACGAATCACAATCGACAAGGGCAATTATTTTCATCATATGTAGATAATACTCAATTATGCATAAAATAACAAGCTAAACCATTACATCTTTATGTCTATTCGGATTATAAAAAGTCACTTGACATACCACTTTATTTATGCTTAGATTAAGAAAATTTGATTTAACTTAAAATTTCCAATTAAGAGAGAAAATGAAACCAAAATTATGTTTTTGTTTAGACCAATTTATTATGGGTGGTGTTGAAAAAACAGCCATGGTTTTGTTGCCAGAGCTTAAAAAACATTATGATATCTCTTTAATTGTGGAAAGTAAGATAAAAGATCCATATTTTATTGAATTTTTTAAAGCACAAGAAATTCCCGTTTATTGTACGAATAATGAAAAGCCAAAATCATTTTTTAAACGAAAATATTGGAAATTGTGGGGAAGATACGCAAATCGCAATCGATATAAACATCTTTTTACAAATGCCGATTTAATCATTGATTATAAAAATTTGTGGTGGGCTGATTTTTTAACAAACATCAAAACTCCTAAAATCAGCGTATTTCACG
>CALARE010000028.1 GCA_937888725.1 uncultured Alphaproteobacteria bacterium
AATTGAATATGCTGATAAAATTTAAACCCATTATAAAGAAATTTTATTTTTGGCGTGTTTTTCTTGTTGTTTTTAACAAAGAGACTAATTTCTTTTGTTCTTCATTAGAAACAACATATTTAAACCTTGGAATCCAAGCTTTTACAACTTCTTTTGTTTCGTCTTTTGCCACTTGGTACAAATACCCAGCAAGTGCCAATTGTTGAATAAGCAGATAATCCTCACCAACAGGATTTAATTTTATTTCTATTGGTAAATTTTTAACATCTTCAATTAGTTTTTGATTTTTATTTTCCAAAAGTAATCTTTTTTGTTCTTCCAACCGCTTTTGTTCTTCTTGGATTTTTTCTTCTTCTTCCATCATTTTTTCAAGATCAAAAGCCTTTTTAATCAATTGATATCGTTTTTCAAAATAACCCTCTTGATATGCCTGATAAACTTGAGGAGCATGACTTTTTAGATATGCATTATTTATTTTTTCAAGAGGCCTATTAGAACAGATTTCGCCATATACATAATCATTCCAATTTGCACCGTGATGTAATAGCATCGCAACCATATCAACATTATCTTTGTCTATCGCAAGATATAATCCTCTCGAAAAATCAAACAACTTATTTCCTCTTTTACATTTATATCTTAGAAAAGCACCTTGTTCAATCAGATACTCAAGCATTTTGACATTCTCATTGTCTATAGCATCAAGAATTTCATCTTGACGAAACCAGCAAGGATGCTTCTCTGCTAAAAGAGAATATTCATCGTTCCTCTCTTTTGGATCATTATTTTCACTTGGAATTGTGCGTAATTTTGCTCCCTTAGAAATTAAAAATTTAACCATATCCAAATCGTCATTTGTAACACTTTGAACCAGACAGTTACAACTATACGCGTTATCGTTCCTAATAACATTATCTGCTGCTTCTTGATGATATTTATTCATGATACTATAATCCGAATAGGTAACATAAGCACTATTAACAGAATTTGAATCATTAGAAATCAACAAATGAATAATTTTTATAATAGAAGGAACATTTGAAAAATCTTTTTTTTGTGTGTCTAGATAGAAATTTTCATTACACTGTTGTGGTAACATTGGTGAAGAAAGTGCTAATGAAGTATTCCCATTTTCACTCAAAGATAGTGTTTTTACTTTCATGTTATGTGGCAACTTGTGTTGAGAAATCGTTTCCGCTCCACCTGATGACAAAAGCATATTATTTTCAGCTTGGTTTTGAACTCTTAAACTTTCTATATTTTTGATAAAATTTTTAAATTTATCTGTTTTATGGAGTTTTTTCTCATAATAAATCTTAAGTGCACGATATAAGGGGCTAACGGTTACAGCATAGTGAGCAGAAGGCACTCTAACAATATTTTGTTTTGAGCCATATGATAGCAAATCTTTAACTGCTTCAACATCTTCCATTTCAATGGCTGCATACAAAGGATACCCTAAATGACCTAAATTAACAGCTCCGTTAGGATCAGCTCCATATTGTAACAACAATTTTCTCATTTCGTGAAATCCTGCACGAATGGCTATATTAAGCAAATTATCCTTGCCAAAATTTTCAACTCTGACTAAGTAAATATTTTCGGTTTCAGCTAAAATATTCTTATCAGGTAAACCATTTGGCGAAACACCAGCAACTAAACATAATTCTGCTAATTTTAATTTATTATTTGAAACCGCATACTGAAGATTTTCTGCAGTTAGTCCTTTTAACATAAGGGCTGCATCATACCTTGATGTTTTCCCTTTTGTTAAGATAAGCATAATTTCTGCCATGGAATCTTTGTTTTTCGCACACCACTGCATTAATTTATCTGCATCTTTAAAATGATTAATGGCCAAGCTATCTTTACTCATTTATCCTCCAAAAATAAATTTAGTACCCATAGTGATTTTCTGATCCCTTATGATAGTAGGTTGTTTTTTGTGAACCCACTTTTTGAGGAGAAGTTTTTGCTCCAAAAGCGTGCAACAAATCAATACCATCTTTAAAACCAATAGAATGGGCTTTATCTAATGGTGTTTGCCCGTTTTTGTTTTTTAAATTAATATCTACTTTTAAATCAACATGTCGACTTAAACTAACTAAATTAAAAAGACCTCTTAATCGATTATTTTCAATTGCATA
>CALARE010000029.1 GCA_937888725.1 uncultured Alphaproteobacteria bacterium
AAGCGTATCGTACCTTGCCTGTACTTGAGCTTGGCGATTTGCCCCTAGGTTGCCTTTATACCGTCAGCTCTTAACTCACAGGCGGTTGAGTCATTCTAATAAAGCGTCTTTATATGCCCGCTTTCCAAAATAGAGGCGATCTCCTCCACCACCTCTTTATCGGGGACTTTGGTATTGCTTAATTGATAAGGGATACCCAGCTCTTTCCACTTAAAAATACCGCTTTGGTGATAGGGGAGCAATTCAACCAATTCAACATTATCATAGGGTTTAACAAATTCTAAAAACCGTTCGGCATAACTTTCCGTTTCATTAATCCCAGGGACAATCACCCATCTAATCCACGTTTTAACACCCATTTGTTTTAACAAATCAAGAAAGTCAAAGCAATGCTTGTTTGTCATCCCTGTGAGCTGTTTATGCCCCAACGGATCGATATGTTTCACATCTAAAAGCACCAAATCAACCAAAGAAACAAGCTCCCTTGTCACATCATCAATATTGGTGGTACCAGCGGTGTCAATCGCGATATGCACGCCCGCATTTTTAAGTGCTTTAAAAATGGGAACAAGAGCCTTTTTTTGCACCAAGGGTTCTCCCCCTGAAAAGGTCACGCCCCCCTTTGAAAATTGCATAAAAGTCTTATATTTCAAGACCTCGTCAACGATTTGTTGCCCTGTATAAACCTTGCCAGCATTTATCTGCCATGTGTCGGGATTATGACAATATTGACACCTGAGCGGGCACCCTTGTGTAAAAACGACAAACCGAATCCCTGGACCATCAACGGTGCCACCACTTTCAAATGAATGAACACGCAGTGTGACATTTTTTAATTCTTCTTTTAATGTTTTCATCATAACTCCTATTTAAGAAAATGGTACACTTTTTGTATAAAGATGTCAAGTTTTTTTATTTATTTTCTGATAGATACAAAAAAAACTGGTTATTTTGTTGTTTTTATGATATAATAACCATAGTTTGTAATTAATAATATTAAAGGGGTAAAAAATGAGTGATTCAACAATGTATCAAGATGCAACAGCACAAGAATTTTTTGATTGTATGACTATGGGTGAATTAAAGCGATTAAAAGAACTGATTGATGCTGGGTTTGACCTGAACTATGCGGATCTACAGCTTTATAGCCCATTGATGATGGCGGTTGCCTTGGGCAGGTTGGAAGTGGTTGATTTACTCTTAAAAAATGGAGCGGATATTAATTTGGTAGGGCCAAATTATGAAACGGCACTTGATATGGCAAATAAACTTTATCATACATGGTGTCGTCGTGGGGCAACACAATCATTGATTACAGCCCGCAAAATCAAAGCATATTTAACACAATGTGGTGCAAAAACAGCACAAGAATTGGGCATTATGGACCAACGTTTGAAACGAAATTTTGATAAAAAGGATGAAATTCTTTTTAACGCATTAAAGACGATCTCTCATGCTGGGAATGTGGCAAAACTCTCTCAATTTATCGATACGGAACTATCGGGATACCTTGATTCGGTAACCGCCTCAGTGATTATGGAGGAGGCCCTTCATACAGATAATCCCAAATTGGTTGAGGTGTTGCGTGAAAAGTATGCTGATTTAACCTATCAAAATGAAGATGGAAACACTTATTTACATTTGGCGGCACAAAAGGGTTGCTCTCAGGTGGTGCAAGCTCTTTTAAAGGCTGAAGTGGATGATTTGATTGAAAATCATGACCATCAAACCGCTTTTCAAGTGGCGTTAGAGGCTGAACAAAAAGAGGTGGTAAATTTAATGCTTTCACGGGGTGTCGGGGTAGATGAAAATCCAATGCGAATGCTTAAAAATGCCATCTTAAATGGTGAAACATCAATGGTGCATATGGTGCTTGAAGTATATGGTAAAAAGCTTGATTTAAAAGAGGCTTTGCTTTTTTCCTTGCAAGACAGACGGGACCGTGTCTATAGTGAAAATAATCAGGCTGATGTGGAAAAGGCCTATAAAAAACGGGCTGAGATTGCCTCTTATATCTTAAAAGAAGGGGTAGATGTAACAGGTCTTACCACTGAAGATGGCGAGCCTTTAATTGTTCAGGTGTTAAATGATTATGCACTCCATTCATTGTTGCCTGATTTGGTTAAATCGGGGGCAGATACCGCTGTTTTAACAAATGAATATGGGGATTCACCATTGGGCGTTGCCATTCAAAAACGGGCTTATAATTTAGCAGAAATGTTGGTGCTTAATGGGGCTGACGTGAATATGGCAAATAACAATGGGGTAACGCCATTGATGTATGCGTGTACAGGGGTGGATAATGCAACGCTCCCAGCTTTGTTAATTGAATATGGGGCTGATATTGATACGAAGTTGCCAAATCATAAAAATGCCCTTTCCCTCGCGGCTGATGAGGGGAATTTTAACGTTGTTAAAACGTTGTTACCGCATTATAAAAATATTGCAGATGATGGGATTAATGGCTTAAATTATGTTGAGCGGATGTTGTTTCAAACAAGCAACACAGATCAAGATATTATGCGAGCTTATTTTAGCGGTGTGCATCTTTATCGTGAAATGGTTAAAAAACAGGCCCGTCAAGAAAAACGCAAAGAAATGCTGGATAAGGGCATCTCTTTTATTAAAAAGATGTTTGGCAAAACAGAACGCTAAATCGTATAGCGGGCACCACTTGCAAGTGTGTTGAACGAAAGGCAATGCGTCTTAGTATCCAACGCGTATGGGGCGGTGGTTTTACCTACAATGGGTGTTTTGATAGATACGCTACTTGATGTATTGGCTTGAAACCTTAAGATTTAAGATATCTTTTGTGCATTTTCATAAAAAGCAAGGCGTAAATCCGTTGTTTTATCATGGTTCAACACCATATTTGGGCAAGATGTCCCCTCATTAAAGGGAGGATCGACACTAGGCAACGGCTCAGATAGATGAACGCATTTAACAGGCTTTTGTGGCATCGGAGAGAGCTTTTCTTCAAAAGTGCCAGGAACGCTCAATAAAATGCCGTCATCCGACTGAACAGAGAGGATTTTTTTCCCCGCTTTTGTGTAAGATTCAAAAACATCTATCCCTTGATACGTCCGCTTTTCGTGATAAGAAAAATCAAATGATAATTGCCGTTGTACATTGATTTTTACACCATCTATTGACCTTTTTTTTAAAGCACGATGGTGTTGTAATGCCGTGCCATTTTTATCCCTGATAGGTGAGGTTGCCGTTTGTAATGTAACACCATCTTTTTCTGTTCTCATCTAACGACCGCTATCAAAAAGTTTTTCAATAAATGTCAGTTCTTGTTTAAAAAGTAACCCAAGCGACCCATCATTTTGCTTGCGATAAATTTCAATATCTTGATCTGGATTTTCAATCACAAAAATACTGTCATCACCAAAATTATTCTTCTTAACATCAATGATTTTGTATTTGGCTTTGTTACGGACTCGTTCATAAACATTTTTCTCATTCGTCGGAGTTAAATAATCAACAAAATCATCATGTTTGAGATAAAGTCCATTTTCAGGTGTGGCATAATTCATACAAGTTCTCGCATAAAAAAGAGTGATGGTATAACTATCTAATTTTTTTGTTTGATTGTTCACTTCAACCATTGCTTTCATCCGTTCGCAATCTGTGGTGAGTTTTTCAGGTTCTTTAACCCCAAAATGACGCAATAATTTGTCAGATGTGAGGCGTGCATTGGCTTTAATTTGATCATAATATTCTTTTGAGTTGGATTGATGACGACGGAGCCTAATTAATTGTTCATTAAGCATTCTTAACTTGCCACCTTTCATAAAAATTTGGGCCCAAAAGTCATAATCTTCCGAACTCATCATTTTTTCATTATAGCGAATATTATGTTTACGGACAAAATCCGTGCGGAAAAAGGAAATGTTTGTGAAATAATTTTTTAAATGAAAAATAAAATCAAAGCGGGCAGGGGGAACCCAGTTATTATAACCGTTGTTTTCTTTTCCCATCTCATAATAAAGAGCGTTCAACGCGACAACATCATCATGTTGTTCAAGATATGCGACATGTTTTTCAAAACGTGTGGCTTCAGAATAATCATCACTATCCATAATCGCCACATATTTCCCCTTGGCTGCGTCTGTGCCTCTATTCCTTGAATATGAGATGCCCATATTCTTTTCATTGGTTAAGATTTTAATACGCGGGTCGCTTTGTGCATACGTTTTTAAAAGCTCTTTTGTCCCGTCATTAGACCCATCATCAACAATTATAAATTCAAAGTTATCATACGTTTGGTTTAAAATCGAATCAATGGCTCGGGGCAACAATCCAATCCGATTATATGTTGGCATCACAACCGAAACAAGCGGTGATGGTTTAAGAAAAAAATACACCATAGAGGCAAATAAAATAAGTGTTAGAACCAATAACAGGATGTATTTTTTCATTTACGCTTTCCCCGATACATTTGTTAAATAAAAATGGTTAATGCCAAGTGTTTCAATCGCTTTTTGCCAACGTTCAGAAAAAGGGGTGTCAAACAATAACTGCTTGTTCGCAGGCACAGTTAGCCAAATATTGCTCATAATTTCATCTTCTAACTGCCCTCTAACCCAAGAGGCACACCCCAAAGCGATAAGTTTGTTTTCAGGCCCTGTCCCTTGGGCAATATCTTCTAAAATATCCTGTGTTGATGTGAGGGCAACGTTGCTTTGGATAAAGTTTGTATCAGGACAAAAATAATCATCCGAATGTAAAATAAACCCATGCGTCATTTGCTCTGGTCCACCAAGCAAAATTTCAGGGACATCACCCCTGTCGACAAAATCAATTTTTAATTGAGCCAAAATATCATTAAATGACATTCTGGCTGCTGGCTTATTAATAATAATGCCGTGAGCCCCCGTTTCTTGCGTATGCTCGTAGATATAAATGACCGTTTTATCAAATCTTAAATCATCAATCCCTGGCATGGCAACCAAAAGTTGCCCTTTCAAGGATTGAAAAAAAAGAGAATTGGTATTATTTGTCGGATTGTTCTTCGTCGTCATATTGATCCATAAGACCTGTTAAGGCAGGTGTATCAGCATCTTCTAAATCATCCGCATCATCCAAGATTTCCATATCATCAGGACCTAAATCTTCATCAGACAAAGGAATATCCTCTGTCATTTGTAACAATGCTTCTTCATCTAATGTGTCATCTTCAATCTTTGGAGCTGCCTTTTTCGCTAGTTTCAAAAGCTGTTTTGTTTTATTCTCAGCATATGAATCGAGTGTATATTCCTCTTTACATTTTGGGCAAGAGAAACTTTTTTTATTCATATCATAGAAAAAAGTGCCACATTTTAAGCATTTTCTTTTTAATCCCCATTCAGGTTTTGCCATTTTCATCCTCCATAATAAAAAATACTTGTTATTTGTGCCTTTTACATGTTATGCTGAATTTGTCAATAAAAAAATTAAAAAAAAGGAAATTTTTATAAAATGAACATTATTGCAATAGATGGTTCTTCATCCGCAGGGAAGGGGACTTTGGCTCTAAAACTTGCTGAAACACTGGATTATGCCTATCTTGACACAGGGGCATTGTACCGAGGGGTTGGTTTTGAGATGCTTGAACAAGGTTTAGACCCTGAAGATGAAAATGAAGCTGTTAAGGTGGCTCAAAGCCTTACAATTGATAGGATGTTGACACTTCAAGACGATTCGCGTATTCGAAATGAGGTTTGTGGCAAGGCAGCCTCTTTGGTTTCAAGATTGCCACGGGTTCGAGAGGCACTTTTTGATTTTCAACGCCGATTCGCTTTAAATCCGATTAAAAAAGACAAAAGTTTGGCTAAAGGTGCCATTTTAGACGGGCGTGATATCGGTACGGTGATCTGTCCAGAGGCCCCTGTAAAGATATTTTTAACCGCAAATAATGAAATTCGTGCAAAAAGACGATTTAAAGAGTTGCAATTAAAAGGATTATGTGTTATATTTGAGGACGTTTTATCAGATATCATCATGCGTGACAAGCGTGATAGTGAACGAGCAACCGCTCCACTAAAGCCTGCTGATGACGCATTGGTTATTGACACATCTGATATGACTGCTGACGATGTATACGCCCAAGTCGTTCAGTATATCAAGGGGCGGATTTAACAAAAGTCCCCAAAGCAAGAGCTTTGGTGGCCAACTATATTTTTAAGGATTTATTTAATGAGTACAATTGAAAACCAAATGCCAGCTGAAGATTTCGGTGCATTGTTAGACGAGTTTATGGGTAAGGGTTCTTTGCAAGGCAAAGTAATCTCTGGCAAAATCGTTGGTTTTGATGATGACTACGTCACTGTTGACGTTGGTTTAAAATCAGAAGGTCGTATTCCTGTTTCAGAATTTGGTGTTCAAACACTTAATTTGAATGACAGTGTTGATGTCTTTGTTGATCGTTATGAAGACAAAGATGGTAATGTTGTTTTATCACGTGAAAAAGCTCGTCGTGAAGAAGTTTGGGGTGATTTAGAAAAATCATTAACAAATGGTGAACACGTTATCGGGACAATTTTTGGTCGTGTTAAAGGTGGGTTCACAGTTGATTTAAATGGTGCAACAGCATTCTTGCCTGGGTCACAAATTGACGTTCGCCCAATCAGAGATATCACACCATTAATGGGTGTTGCTCAACCATTTGCTCTTTTAAAAATGGACAGAGTTCGTGGGAACATTGTTGTTTCACGTCGTGCTGTTTTAGAAGAAACAAGAGCTGAACAACGTTCTGAAATTATTAAAAACCTTTCTGAAGGACAAGTTGTTGAAGGGACAGTTAAAAACATCACAGATTACGGTGCATTCGTTGATTTGGGTGGTGTTGATGGGTTGTTACATGTAACAGATATTTCATGGAAACGCATTACAAACCCAGCTGAAGTTTTAACAGTTGGTCAACCAGTTAAAGTTCAAATCATTAAATTTAACACAGACACAGGTCGTATTTCTCTTGGGATGAAACAATTAGAAAGCGATCCATGGGTCGGTGTGAATGAAAAATTCCCTGTTGGTGCTTCATTTAAAGGTAAAATCAGCAATATCACAGATTACGGTGCATTTGTTGAATTAGCAAACGGTGTTGAAGGGTTAATCCATGTTTCAGAAATGAGCTGGACGAAGAAGAATGTTCACCCAAGCAAAATCGTTGCTTTAAGCCAAGAAGTTGAAGGGATTGTTTTGGATGTTGATGAATCAAAACGTCGTATTTCACTCGGTATGAAACAAATTCAAGAAAATCCATGGAAATCTTTTGCTGATACACACGCTATTGGTGATGTGATTGAAGGCGAAATCAAAAATATGATTGAATTTGGTATCTTTATCGCTTTGAATGATGAAATTGATGGTATGATTCATACATCAGACCTTTCATGGGAAAAATCAAGTGAAGAAGCAATCAAAGATTACAAAAAAGGCATGGTTGTCAAAGCTAAAGTTTTGGACATCGATGTTGAAAAAGAACGTATTTCTTTGGGTATCAAACAATTGACAGAAGACCCATTTGCTGATGCTTCTGATAAGATTAAAAAAGGTGAAATCGTCACAGGTATCGTTTCTGCAATTGAAGAAGGCGGGATTGAAGTTGAAGTCAATGGCGTTAAAGGGTTCATCAAACGCACAGACCTTGCTAAAGACCGTTCAGAACAAAAAACAGAACGTTTTGCTATTGGCGAAAAAGTTGATGCAAAAGTCACCTCATTTGATGCTAAAACACGCAAATTGACATTGTCAATTAAAGCTCGTGAAGTCGCTGAAGAAAAAGCTGCTATGGAAGAATTTGGTTCAACCAATGCTGGTGCTTCTTTGGGTGATATTTTAGGTGATGCATTAGCAAAAGCTAAAAAAACAACAAAGAAAAAAGCTGCTAAAGAAGAAACTGCAGAATAATCTAAAGTTGCTTTGAAAGCTGTTTTAAAAGGAGTGTACATAAATGCGTGTACACTCTTTTTTTGTTGCTATCCTATCATTATTTGTTATAACAAGTGCCTGTAGCGATGGTTTATCACCACAAGTGCGTGGGTGATATTCACAGCCGTTTAAAAAGGAATTAATCATAAACAATGGTTTATCACCTCAAGTGCGTGGGTGATATGGGTAATCCTTTTTTACTCAGAAGGGGATGTTCGCTGTTGTGGCGTGTCCGCTGTTGGCTTGAAGTTTGCAACTATTTTATCATTATTGGTTTGTGGTTGTCTTTTCTTCTGTTTATTGACGCTTTGTGTTTTTATGCGGTTATTTTATGCATACCCCCCCACGCCACCCAGCCCACGCCCGCCACACCTCACGCCAACACGCCAGCCACCCAACCACCGCCCACACCTCGGGCAATCGGGCAGGGGTTTGGGATACAAGTCATATGAATCCCACAGCTCCCGCTCGCCCGCCTGCCAACCGCCGTCCACGCCACAACTCCTGCCATTCAGATTAAAAGCGTCTTTTGTTTCTCTTTAAAATATTGTTATATTTATAAATGTTTTTGAAATTTCAATAAGTTTTTATTTTTTTATTAATATTATATATAATTATTGACAAATTTATTAAAGTATGTTATATTACCTTTATCTATTAAATGGGGTGAATGATGCGTATTTTATCTAAAATTGAAGAAAGAGAACTTAATAATTATCGTTTAGAGAGTCTTAAAAAACAGGCTCGCACTTTTTTAAAAGAGGCGGGGGCTGATGAAACGGTTTTGTTAGAGCTTGTACGGCTCTTTTTGTTAGCTCAAAATTATAATGCATATGCTTTGTTGCCACTTGATTTGATAAAGAAAAATTTACATTCTGTTTCAAATATGCGACAAATTGTTAAAGATTTTCGTAGCCAAGTACGCACATATGATAAAGAGATTCATCAAATTGTGTTAACGGGGATGAAAATCAGACATCACTATCAACCCACATATCCCAGCTTTTTTGATACAAAGGATCGCATTTATGTTGAAATTCCTATGGCACACTCGGGTGGGTTATATTTAAATGAGATTATGGGTAAAATCAATGCCGATTTACCCGAAACGGAACATTTAAGTGTTGTGCAAGCAAGGGGTGCTTTTTTTGTTCAATCAGCAAAAGATAAAAAATGTACAACGCATTTGATTGGTACAAAAGCGGGACGTTTTTTTCAGAAACAAGCCAACTTTGCAGGGCAACTTTTAAATCGGGCTAATTTGTCAGAATATACGAATGAATTTGTTCGTTTTTTGAATGCTGTACATGATTATAAGGGATATTTTACAGGGTTTTCAAAATTTAAACAGGTTGCCTCATTTAAATTCCCAAGAGCGTTGGTAACGCCTGTTTTGTTTTATGCTCTCAAAGCAAAAGGGGAGATTTTGAATGTTGCAGATTTAAATTCCCGTTTGGAAAATATTCATCAGTTTTATTTAAAACATTATCATGATTTGCACCTAATGCAAGCAATTCATCGCGGTAATGAACAAAAAGAGGGGGCAATTGATATGCTCATTATATCAAAAAATCCCTATGATATTGCAAAAATGAGTGCTTATGCCGATTATGCGATGAATGAGTGGGGGTCTTGTTTATCACCTGGCGGGATTAATTCCCATTATTTACCTGATGAAATTGGTAGAGGGGTTTTTGTGGTTTATGGGGTCAATTCAAAAAATCCCTCACAAAAACTATCCCGCATTAGTGTGAAACCGTATGTGAATGAAAAAGGTGATGTTTATTTTGGTCCAGGGTATATGTATGGTCTTAAAATCCCCGCTGTGCAAGAGGCGTTAAACGCATTTTTAAAACCCTATCAACCCAAATTGAGGGGTGCCTTTTCATTGCAAAAAGGGGTTTATGTAGATGCAACAACCCAAGATTATTATTTTAATATGGATGAATATGACATTTTAAAACACCAAGGGTTGGATTATTATGAATGTGTTGAGGGTCGCACAGGGGTGGGAAATTACCGTCGTAAAAAAGTATCTTTGATGAATGACGGTTGTATAGATGCTTTTTTTGATACAAGGCCAAAGGTTAACGTTTCAACTGACGGCATTGATAAAGATGTGACCTTTTCAAATATGGATATTTTTGGGGTGTTCTGCTGTTATTATTTAACAAAGGAACGGAGCGGATTGTTGCCATACCATACTGATGAATTAAGGCTTGTTTCCTCAAATATGCGTGATTTAAAAGGAATTGATACACGTTATTTCGCCCTTGATATCCATTTGGCAAATCACTTAAAATCATTGGATGGGATTTCTTCATGGTGTTCTGATGTGTCTTTAACAAGAACGGTTATTGAAACACCATATTTTAAAACACCTCATAAAGTTCAAAATTTTAAAGGGGGTCTTTTAACCCTTAAAACCGATTGTTTAGATTTTTCAGATATGACACAGGATATTGAACTTGGTGAGAGCGATTTGTTGGGCGTAAAAAAGATAATCCTTCCCAAAAAGGGGAATAAGGTTGAATTCCTTTTCACCAAATTGCCAAGTCAGATGTCATTTGATGCGAGCGGGATTAAAAGATTTCGTTTGATGCCAGTTGATACGATCAAAATAAATACCTTCAATATTTCAGAAAAACTCACTGAACTATATTTATCGAATGTTGAATTTGGGGATATGGATATGTTGGATTTATCCCATTTAAACAAAGTATCATTTTCAAAGGTATCATTCGAAAATGTTCAAATGCTTCTTTTGCCTGATGAAGAAAAGGTATCATTTCATAACAATTGCAAATTCCCTAAGGGGTTAGAAAGTGGCATTGTCGCTCAAAACAATGGATATGGTTTTTCAAAAAGGGAAAGACAAATATCCAGCCATCAAAAGACGCAAACAGTCATTCAAAACCAACAACGCCATATTCAAGGATATGAGCGATAATAAAGGGTAATTGATAGCGACTTATCCGCTGATATTATTGTTCATAATCGGCAAAACGTTGTGTAAGGCATTTGTTTTGAAGCATTTGCTGTTATCTGGCTTATATCCATTATCATTAAAGCACTCTCAACACAGCATCGCAACCGCTAATCGACCACACCCAACTTGGGCAATTGCTCACAACTCCCGCCAGCCCGTGGCACCACACAATCGCTCACGCCAGCTGTCCACCGCACCACGCTTACCCGCACCGCACACCTCGGGCAACCGTCCACAGCTCCACGCTTACCTGCACCGCACACCTCGGGCAACCGCCCACGCCAGCACCCGCCAGCCCCGCCGTCAGCTAGCCCACGCCAGCCACACCTCGGGCAACCGCCCACAGCTCCATATCACAGGCAACCACCGCCCATACTTCGGGCAATCGGGCAGGGGGTTATCTCTCTTGGATTAAGACGTTTTGAGCCGTAAGGAGACCTTTTTGAATTAAAATATTTTTACAAATAGCGATTTTTTCTTGCAAAATATTTGTATTTTCTGGAAATTTAAGCTGTCTAAATTTATCATAATCAGAGGCAGACCGTTCCAACACAGCGTCATAACGACCATCATTGCCGTATCTATCATAAATGCTTAATAAAATTTGTTGAAGTTCGCTAATACTCATTTTGCGAATCTTTTCATTATTTTGCATGATAAAAAAGCTCGGATTTTTATCACCCAATTTGATGCGATAGAAATTTTGATCCAAATGGCCTAAAATAAGTGCTGTATCACCATCAACAAAGATAGCGGGTTGCGTGTTTTCAGCGTTATTGAGAACCATTTTAGAATACGTTTCAGCTTGTAATTTAAGGAATTTTAATGCTCGTTCAGCTTGAATCCGTTTTTGAGCTTCTTGTTGCCTCAGCTCTTTAAGACGTTGTTTTTCAGCTGCCTTTTGGGCACGTTTGGCTTCTTTTTCAGCCTTTCTAGCTTTATTTTTTTCAGCAAAACGGGCTTTATCATCCATAAACTCTTTAAATTCACGCTCTTTTTTCTTTTGTTGTTCTATTTTTTCAAAGCTTGCTATGGCTTTTGCATCATCCTTTGAAACACCGCAATAAGAGGTTGTTTCTTTATTTTTTTCAACCATAACTTTCATTTGAGAAATAATTTCTTCATTTTCAGGTGTGTTAGGAATGCGTTCTAAAATCATCTTTAATAATCTGTCGGCCTTAGGCCCTGTTACGTTTTTGCCACCATAGGGCATTTTGCCCGTACACCAGCGAATGAATGTCATATTGTTGACATTTGTGGTTCTAGCAACCATAAAATTTTTACCATCTAATACGCCAAAACAATAGCCGTTATCAATTTTAATAATTTCTTTAAACGAACGAAAAAGGACGGTACCTGAAATTTCAACTTCTTGCATATAAACTCCTATAAAAATAAATTGAGTAGCAAGTGTAGCATAAAAAAATGTTTTTGTAAAGTTTTTTCAATAAATAATGTTTTCTTTTTGTTTTTTTATTATAAAAAGGACTTGAAAAATAGATTTTCTTTTTCTATGATGAAAGAAAAGGAGGTTAAAATGGATTTAAATTATTTAGGTGTTCCAACGCATTTAATGCCTGATACGGCGATGTATGTCCCTATGATGCCAAAAGGGGATAATTCTTATGTGGCATATCCTGATATGGGTGAGGGAGCTTATTCTCAATCAACACCGCTGTCTCAGGTTTGTATTTCAACTCAGAATCTGGATGAAAAAGCTTTTTATCAATCTAGACAAATACACACAAATGAGGGTTAATGTGCTTCTTATTCGAAAAGCAACGCTGCGAGATGCGGAAAAAATTGTTCAAATTCACGTTACAACGTGGAAGATTTCATATAGAGGTTATATTAAGGATAGCATTTTAGATAGTTCTCATTTTGATGTGAGCGAAAAAAGAATTGAAAAGATGAAAATATCTGTTGAAAAAGGGCTTGTCTTTGTTGTTGAAGATGCGGGTGAGATAAAGGGCTTTTTAGGATTGGATGATTTTAAAATCCCGCTTGCCGAAATAAAGGTTTTTTATATCTCACCGCAATCACAACATAAAGGATATGGGAAAAAGTTGCTTGACACTGTCAAGGCAGATTTAAAATCACAAGGGGTGCAAAAAATCAACCTCTTTACATTAAAAAACTATCCCGTATCCAATCAGTTTTATCAAAAGCAAGGATTTTGCCAAACAGGGCGAGAGGAATTTCTTGCTTGGGCAAATGTTTGGTGTCACGAATATGAAATAGAGCTATAACGATTGCAGAGCCTTCATTTCATATCTCTCTTATTTCACTTCTCTTTCATTATAAAAGAGTTTTGTTTCACCCTTTAACTCCTCAACGGGTACTTCAAATAACAAATGACCATCATGCACACCTTTTTTTATTTTTAATTTTGTAAACGGTTTGATGTGATAATTTTGCAAAAATTTATCATCACTAACCCGTAAATAGGTGTTTTTATCTGTTTTTAATGTAAACTTTTGGCTGTCAAAGGGTTCAACAGTTGCATCTTGGTTTTGAACATTGATTTTAATGAGGAGGAAATGATGATTTTCTGTTGGTAAATTTTCAAAATCATTCAAAACAGTATCCCCCGTATAGAGTTCAACTTCATCTGTTTTTGCGAACTTTTCAAATGTTTTTTTCTGTTCAATGGCGATTTGCCAATCGGCAAAAACAGTTTGAGAGAATAAAAAAACGATACCCAGCAAAAATGATTTTAATTTCATCTTATTTCTCCAAATCTAAATAAACATAAGTCGGGTGATTATTTTTTTCTTTTGTGGAAAGCGTATCAATCAAGCAGATGGTTGAAATCCCTTGTGCATTGATATAATCTGCCAGCGTGAATAAGGGGAGGAGATTTTCAGAATTTTCTTGATTGAAAACATCTTTTGCAATGACATTATTATCTAAAATAAGGGGCATTACAGGATAAAACTGTGTTCTTAATTCAAGTGCTTTTAATGAGCGAGCGATATGTGTCCCACCTGTAATGACATAATTTGTCGTATTTGTTTTTATCCGTTCTTCGGCTTTATTATTTTTAAATACAGCACACCCAATGGTTTTTTTCGTCGTTTCATCAATAAAAATACCAAAGCCATTCTTTTTAACATCATCAATATTATTAAAAACAATCGGTGCATCAAGTTGGAGTGTTGAGGGCGTTAGCTGAATCACACGTCGAATATTGGTCCCATGTTTGAACAGCATAGAGTCTGTTTTTTTATCAAAAAAAATGCTGCTATGTTTAATTTTATCCGCAATAAGAACGTCGGTATTAGCAAGGCAGTCCCCCTTTGTAATATCAACATTTTCCTCAATTGTAAAGGTGCCTGTTTCAAAAACATCTTTAACTGTAACAGTGGTATTTTGAGGGTAAACTGTTAATTTTAAAGCACTTTTTTTGTTGGGGAAGGCGGACATGTTCTTTGCATAATAATAGCGTTGATCTTTAAAGAGTTTGGATGCTAAAATATGCATAATAACCTTGTCATTTTGGCTTTCATTCATCTGATCAACAGCCGAACGTGACAAAAATTTTAAAACACAATCTGTATTATAATCTGTTACAGCACTCACAGGTACAATTTCATAATTAAATTTATATTGGCTTAAAATTTCTTTAACACGATTTTCAAGCGGTTTGAGCAAGGATAAATCCAATTTCCCCTCTTTATCTTGGAGTAAATCAACCTTTGTTAAAGCAATCAGCAAGTTTTTAATCTCAAATAAATTGCAAATTTCAAGATGTTTGAGCGTTTGAGGTTTAATCCCTTTAACAGCGTCAATGACAAGAATGGCGGTGTTGACTGATGCGGCAGCAATAGCCATGTTTTTCGTATATTGTTCATGCCCAGGGCAATCCAAAATATGAAAACGAATGTCATTATAATCAAAAAAACGATGTGCAATATCAATGGTAATTTGTTGTTCTCGTTCAGCGAGCAAGCCGTCGAGCAACATGGCAAGTTCAATTTTATCAGAGCCATTTTTTTGTGAAACTTTTAAAGCATCTTCTAATTGATCCTTTTTAACACTATTGGTGTTTAATAACAAACGCCCAATGAGGGTTGATTTCCCATCATCAACATTTCCACAACAAATGAATTTAAAGATGCTTTTCATTAAAAATACCCGTCCTTTTTCTTTTTTTCCATCGAGCCTTCTGTATCATAATCAATAATTCTGGTGATACGCTCGGTATATTGTGTATTTTTGAGTTCTTCTAATATATCATCAATCGTTTTGGCGTGAGAAGAAACAGCCCCCGTGAGTGGGTAACATCCCAACGTTCTAAAACGCACCATTTTCAGCTCACCCGTATCGTCCTCAGTTGCAATCATCATGCCAGAAGGGAGCGTGTTCACCCGTCTTTTCTTGGCAAAATAAAGTGGGACGATTTCAATTTCTTCTTGCTTGATATATTGCCAAATATCCATCTCAGTCCAATTTGAAAGCGGGAATACTCTAAGCGATGTCCTTGGTGTAAAAAACGTATTATAAAGGGGTGCAATTTCAGGATTTTGATTGCGTGGGTCCCATTTATGATATTCATTGCGAACAGAAACCATCCGCTCTTTGGCTCGTGATTTTTCCTCATCCCGTCTAGAACCGCCATAGGCAATTTTAATATCATAAAGATCAATCGCTTGTTTGAGTGCCTCCGTTTTCATCACATCAGTATAAAGTGGCCCATCTGTAAATGGGTTTAAATTCCGTGGATTTTTATAGACAATCAGCTCCACCTCTTTTTGAATTTTATTGCGAAATTCGTACATTTCCTTAAACTTCCACCCCGTATCAATATGCATAAATTTGATGGGGATAGGAAAGGGGGCAAATGCCTTTTTAAATAAATGAAGCAAACAAGAGCTGTCTTTCCCAATGGAATAAAAGACGATTTGTTTTTCAAAGTCATTGGAAAAAGCTGTATCACGGATTAAATCGATGGCTTCATCCTCTAATTGTTTTAAATGGTACATTATAAATCCTTTATCACATATATAAGTGTTAACAGATTGCAAGCGATAATAACAAGACCGACTAAAAAAATCAATACTTTTGGATTAATTTTTTTTACCGCAAAGGCGGCTAAGGGAGCCGCTATCACACTGCCGATAATTAATCCTAAAACAATATTGATGGACATTAACCCAATCATAGCAAAAAACACAACCGATTGTGCCAGTGTGACAAAAAACTCTGTTAAATTAACGGTGCCGATTGTTTTATGGGGGATATGCCCTCTTGAAATCAAGGTTCCTGTTACAATTGGCCCCCAGCCACCTCCTGCAACCGCATCAAAAAAACCGCCAATTAATCCCAAGAATTTGAAGCGTTTAAAAGAGCGGGCTTGTCTGGTTTTTTTAATACTTTTATAGATGATATAAAAACCAAGACCAATTAAATAAGAGGCAACGATTGGTTTTAAAATCTGATTATTGACAAATGAAAGCAATAACGCCCCAATAATTGCCCCCAATACGCCAGGAAGGACAATCTTTTTAAACAATTTTAAATCAACATTTTTAAGGGTTAAATGTGAGATGCCTGAGGCAAGTGTTGTAAAAATTTCTGAAAAGTGAATGCTCGCACTCGTTACCAACAAAGGAACGCCGTTAAGCGTAAAAAGAGATGTCAAAATTGTGCCATAAGCCATCCCAATACAGCCATCAATAATACTGGCAAAAAAACCAAGTACTGCAAATAAGATAATTTCTTCCATCTTTAATCCTTTATGTCCTTTGTGTAAAATGAAAAGGGCATGATGCCATAAAAATACGTTTCACCACCCCGATAAACGGTTGCTTTAAACATCTTTTGATGTGTTGTGAGGTTGTATCTAATCAGTTTGCCCGTGGCTAATCCTTGTTGGGCTTTATCTTTAACAACGCTGGCATAGACTGTGACCGTATCATTTGGGGCATCATATAAAACACTTGACCCTGATTCAGAATAAAAATCTAATGGTTCAAACCATAAACTTTGAACGGTTTTCTTTTTTTCATCAATTTGAAACACTTGTGCGTTGGAATGCAAGGTTGAATAAACAGATTTATCATAAACATTTCCCGCATTATCAAAAACACTATAAATGCCGTTGCCAATAGCTCTGGCATCATGTGTTTTGGTGGGCCATTTAAAATCAGGATAAGATTGTGTCCCCATTTGAACACTTTCAGGGAGCACTTCACCCATGTTATCAAGGGCGGTTAATAATTTGTTTGTCAAGGCGGGGCCTTTGCCATCTCGACCTGATTTTTCAAATCCCTTATGTGGTGCAAGAATAAAATCAACCGCTTTTGTTTTTTCATTAATTTTAATGACACCTACATGTCTGCATGAAACAAGAATACTTTCATCAGATGCTAGGTAATCAACTGAATTAATATGACACCAATTATTAAGTCCATAATTTTGCGTGTTCGATTTAATGGTGACAGAGCGGTCGGGATTAAGCAAATTGGCAAGGTCAATTTTATTGACCATTTCACCTGTTTGATAGTCAAGCTCAATCACAAATTCCCGCTGTGTTTGTGCCTTTTGCCCTTCAAATAGAGCACTTTGATTGTTAAAAGACCCAATGACGAGGAAGTTTTTATTTGGTTTTTGGCTCATGCCATGTGTAAAAGAGGTAAAATCCTTTGGATAGGTATAAACCGCCTCTTTTTTGCCAAGCATATTGTAGCGAATAAGACCTTGATTACGGTCCTCTGCCACAAATTGATTGTTTAAAAAATAAAGCATTTCGTATTCAGGTTGAAAGCTTAACCGCAAAGCCCCTGTTTCATCAAAAACAACCCCGCCATGCAAATAATGAAAATGCGTTTTCTCATCTTTTTTTGATTCAGGGATAAATAAAGCTCTCTTTTTTACAGGTGGTGTTTCAATTGTAAGGGTGTTTTCCTTTTTCGTCCCATCTTTAAATCGAAGGGTGAGCTTAATTTGATTGCTTTTGTTAGCATAAAGCCCCAAAACAGGCACCTGGTGCAATGTTTTAAATTCTTCAAATAAATGTGTGATGGATGGCTTTTTATCAGGGGATAAAATACTGAGTTCAACTTGTGCCTCCTTATCTGTTGGAAATATCACAAGAGCGGATAAGGGATTTCGCCCATAAGGGTCTTGTTGGATAAAGGGTTCTTCAAAAGAGTATGCAAGTTCTTCAAACTGTGCTTGAATATCTTTTTCAATCTTTAAATCCTTTTCAAGGGCAAAAGCATTGAAACTCAATAAACATGATAATAAGATGGGTGTGTATTTCATTTTAATCCTCTTTAACGCATAAAGCTTGCATGGTCGAACGGTTTGATTTTTTTGTATTATAAACCGTTCCATCATTTAAATCGACATAATAAGCTTTTTTTTCATCAGCTTCATCTAACCAAAAAAAACCACGATTGCCGTATGCTTTTTTGATGGGTAAAAAGATATCCTTATTAAGACAACCAATACCTGTTTTTTGACAGTTAAAATCTAATCGTGAGGCAAGACGAAACCCCGCTGATAAGCTTGTGCAAAATTGATGGGCCTCATCCCAAGTAAGAATGCCTCCAGAGAGTGTAAACGTTTTATTTTGAGCCAAAACAAAGGGGTGCCTCTCTTTTTGTGTAAACGCATTTATACAATATCTATTGGGATTTTTTTCTCTATCATAACAAATGCAGGCACCTGTCCAAGAACCTGCATATCCATTTTGACATAAATCAGGTTCAAAGGGTGTTTGAATAACTGTTACGGTATTTGAGGCAAAACACCTGTTTGAATAGATAAAGAATGTCAGGCAACATATGATTAAAAGAATATGTTTCATTTTTCCCCCTAAATAATTTTGTCAATGATGCCATACGAATATAAAATTTGCAAGCAAAAAGAAATAAAAATTTTTGTTGATTTTCATTTGCCGATGGTATATAAAGAAAAAATATTTATATAATAATAGGTGAATAAATGGCTCAAATATCTATTTTTAAAGGTGATTTGCCAAATACCGTTGTTTTTAATGATATGGTGGCAATTGATACAGAAACAATGGGGTTAAATCTTTTAAGAGATCGCCTTTGTTTGGTTCAGCTTTCTGATGGTGCTGGGAATGCTTATTTGGTTCAAATAATAAAAGGGGTTGATTGCCCAAATTTAAAAAAGCTTTTAACTGATAAAAATGTTTTAAAAATATTTCATTTTGCCCGATTTGATGTGGCGAAAATTTTGCATGATTTGGGGGTTGAAGTAACGCCTGTTTATTGTACCAAAATCGCCTCAAAACTTGCCAGAACGTCAAGCCCTTCGCACAGTTTAAAATCACTTTGTTCGGATTTGCTAGGTGTTGTGCTTGAAAAGGAACAACAAACATCTGATTGGGGTTGTGAAGAATTGACCGTCCCACAACAACAATATGCGGCAAATGATGTGCTTTATTTGCATCAATTAAAAGAAAAATTGGATGCTCTATTAAAACGAGAAGGGCGTTATGAGTTGGCTCAAGATTGTTTTAAATTTTTAAATGTCAGGGCAAAGTTGGATTTACTTTCTTTTGCTGAACCTGATATTTTTGCCCATTAAGGAGGGGTTATGAATAAAGAGTTGCTGATTAAAAGTGCCTGTCAAGTTATTGATAAAGAGATTTATGGCCTTCAAATTTTGAAACAAAATTTTTCAGACGCATTTGTGCAAGCGGTTGAAAAAATGATGCAAATTAAAGGGCGTATTATTGTTTCTGGTATGGGTAAAAGTGGCCATATTGGGCAAAAAATTGCAGCAACACTTGCCTCAACTGGGACACCTGCTTTTTTTGTTCATCCAGGGGAGGCAAGTCATGGTGATTTAGGCATGTTGACAAAGGATGATTTGCTCCTTGCGATTTCAAATTCGGGTGAAAGCCGTGAAATGGCGGATATTATCTCATATTCGAGGCGGTTTGGCATTCCAATGATTGCTATTACCAGCTCAATGGATAGCTCAATGGCAAAAGCGGCCGATTTAACGCTTTTAATCCCAGATAAAAAGACCGCTCCTGAAGCCTGCCCATTGGGATTGGCTCCGACCACATCAACGACAACAACGCTTGCTGTTGGTGATGCGTTGGCGGTTGCTTTGATTGAGCAAAAGGGCTTTTCTGTTGAAGAATTTCATGACCGTCACCCTGGGGGTAAATTGGGGAATGTCTTACTGCGTGGGCGTGATGTGATGGTTCAAGGGGAGGAAATGCCATTGGTCCTTGCCACGATGCCAATGTCTGAGGCGTTGGTTGAAATGACGGCTAAAAGCCAAGGGTGCTTGGGTGTGTTAAATCAAGACGGTCAATTAATTGGGATGATTACAGATGGTGACTTACGCCGTCATATGGGCAATGACTTAATCAATAAGTTAGCTGGTGACATTATGACCGCAAATCCAAAGACCGTGGTGGGTGACATGCTTTGTGTTGAGGTTTTGCGTTTTATGAATGAGAAAAAGATTACAAATCTGTTTGTCGTTGATGGTGAGGCAAGACCCCTCGGGTTATTAACCATGCATTTGTTGTTACAAGTTGGTGTGGCTTAAAAAAAGGACAGTTTATGTTTACATTACGCCTCTTGAAAATCAAAATTCACTCACGCCGTGTTTTTATGTTCAAACGGTGTTTGCCGATTTTTGCGTTTTTATTAGCCTCAACCATGTTAGCATGGCCCGCTTTTGTGGAAGATAAAGAAAAGTTTTCTGTTGCCGTTCCTTCTTTGAATGTCAAACAAGGGGGAGGCGTTGATATGGAAGATGTTAAATTCTTTTCAAAAGATAAACGGAATAATCCACTCAACGTGGTTGCTGAAACGGTGCAAGAAATTGATTCTGAAAAAAAGATTTTAAAATTAAATAATCCCAAGGCGACATACAAAACGTCTGATGGGATGGTGTTGACATCTCTGACGCCTTATGCATTGGCTTTTCAAAGTGAAAAATATCTTTATTTTGAAGATGAGATTCATACCACAACCGATACGGGTTATTTAGCTCTTTCAACAAAAGCGATTTATGACTATGATAAAAACACCATTTCAAGTGAGGAAGATATTTTTATTAAAGGGCCTGCGGGCATGTTGAAGGCTAAAGGTGTCTTTATCTCTAACAAAGGGGAAAAAATTGATTTTAAGGGTCGGACAAAAACCCTCCTTTTTGAAAAGGATAAGACAAAAGAGCAAATAAAATCACTTTCATTTGAAAAACAAGACGCTTATTTTAAACAAAATAAAAATCACACGTTAATTACAAGTGAGGCGGGTTTAATCGTTGATCAGGCTTTAAATACCATTACAGCGTTGAAAAACGCCCATATTTATCAAAAAAGCAGTCATATTCGGGCTGAAAAAATCATTTTAACGCATAAAAAAGATGCTTATAATAAAACGGTGATGACAAAGGCTGAAGCTTATCAAAAAGCACAAGCGTTTGAAAAAAAACAAACCGTTCAGGCTGAGAAAATGATTTTATATAAGGAAAAAGCCGATATTTTAAGCGTTCTTCATCAGATGAAAAAACATGAATATGTGCCTTTACCTAAAAAGGTGGAACAACTTGTTTTATTAAGTGAGAAGGCACTTATTAAAGAAAATGATCAATTGATTTTAGCAGATAAAATGTATGTTTTTTATAAAGAAGGCGTTAAAAAAGAGCCTGAGATTGAAAAAGTTATCGCAATCGGGCGTGTAAAAGCATCAAATGGTGTGCAACGTATTCATGGCGACTATGGCGTTTATGACCCTGTGACAAAAATGATTGATCTTTATGATAATGTTTCTTTACATCAGGGAAATAGTGTGCTAAATGGTAAATGGGCAAATATGAATTTGACAACAGGTGTGAGTTCATTAAAAGCTTATGATGAAACAAAAGTTAAAAATCGTGTATCGGGTAGTTTGATACCTGCTGATTTTGAAAACGAAAGTGAGGCCAAATGATTATACCACAGCGTGGGCTTGTGATATCAAATTTGAGTAAAAATTATAAAAAAAGAACAGTTTTAAAAGATGTTTCATTATCTGTTCAGCAGGGCGAAGCTGTGGGGCTTTTAGGGCCAAATGGGGCGGGTAAAACAACCTCGTTTTATTGTGTGACGGGATTAATTGCCCCCAATTCTGGTAAAATCACATTGAATGGGATTGATATTACAAAATTTCCCGTTTATCGTCGGGCCCGATTGGGGATTGGTTATTTGCCACAAGAAGCGTCTATTTTTAGAGGGTTAAATGTGGAAGATAATATCAGAGCTGTTTTAGAAGTTGTTGAAAAGAATGAGGAAAAACGTGAACAAGAATTGGATTCTTTGTTAAAGGAATTTTCAATTGACCATTTAAGATTTTCACCTTCTAGGGCTCTTTCAGGTGGTGAACGCAGACGGCTTGAAATTGCCCGTGCCTTGGCGTCAAAGCCATCGTATATTTTATTAGACGAACCGCTTGCAGGGATTGACCCGATTGCGGTGGGAGAGATTAAGGAGTTGGTTGGGCAACTCAAAAATAGAGGGCTTGGTGTTTTAATTACAGACCATAATGTACGGGAAACATTGAGCATTATTGATAGAGCCTATATTTTGCATGATGGCGTTGTGTTGAAACAGGGCACACCTGAAGAAATTATTGCAGATGAGAGTGTTCGTAGAACATATTTAGGCAAAAACTTTTCATTGTAAATTAAAGAGAGGTATTTTATGACAAAAAAAATTGGTATTTTAACAAGTGGTGGTGACTGTTCAGGGTTGAACAGTGTCATTCGTGATGTGGTTTTTGCCGCAACTCAAAAAGGATGGGATGTTGTGGGCATTTTTGATGCAACAGATGGTTTATTTTCTCGTCCAATGCGTTACCGTGATTTAAAGGTGGCGGATTTTGATTTCCCATATGCGGCATTGGGTGGTACAATGCTTGGGACGAATAACACGGGCAACCCACATATTCAGAAAAAAGGGGATGGCACAACGGAAGAACTCACTGATGAACAGCTTAATGAACGTTTCAAAGCGGGTGTTCAAGAGCTTGGCATTTCAGCCCTTGTTGTTGTTGGTGGTGATGGCTCCATGGCAATTGTCAGCAAGTATTGCAAAATGGCGGGTATTTCAATGATTGGGATTCCTAAAACAATTGACAATGATGCACCAGGTACAGATATGGCAATTGGTTTTTCAACAGCGATTGGTGTTGTGACAAACGCACTTGACAATTTAACAACAACCGCCACATCACATAACCGTATTATGGTTGCTGAAGTGATGGGCCGTGGGGCAGGGCATTTGGCATTAGAAGCTGGTGTTGCTGGGTTTGCTGATGTGATTTTAATTCCAGAAGTTAAATATACATATGAAGGCGTTGTCAATAAGTTAAAAGAAATTCAAAAAGCGGGGAAACGCTTTGGCTTGGTTGTGGTTGCTGAAGGGGTTAAAACACCAGAGGGGAAACACATTTTTGCAGCGAATGGAAAGACATTCCAAGGTGTTTCTCAATACTTTGTTGAGCATTTGCAAGCGGATGGCTTTAATGTGCGTGCAAACGTGTTGGGTCACATTCAAAGAGCGGGTGTCCCTGTTCCTGGGGATCGTTTGTTAGCGGCTCGTTTTGCTGTTCGTGCGATTGAATTAATTGATAAAGGTGAAAACAACCGTGTTGTTGCTTATCAAGATGGTGAAGTCACGGATATGGATTTAAATGCTGTTCTTAAAATTGCAAATACGCCTGTTGATCCCAAAGGGTCTTTGGTTCAAACGGCAAAAGCTTTGGGCATTTATATTGGTGAAGTTGAATAATATGCTGAATGCTACTTGCATTTTATAAAAAAAAGCATTATACTAAGATATGTAACAAAGGAGTTTATAATGGATAAAATTGAAAAACATTTAAAAGCATTAAAAGATAAACACGCAGATTTAGATGCAAAATTGGCTGAAGAAGAAGCACGTCCTTTACCTGATAGCTTGAAAATTCAAGAATATAAAAAACAAAAATTAGCTGTAAAGCAAGAGATTGAATCAATCGAAAATAAATAATTTTTAACGGATAAAAAAGCCCTCAATTGAGGGCTTTTTTTTATTGACATTCGTATTTGAATACGGTTAAAATGCTTTTCAAGCGTGTATATAAGTATATGCTTGTTTTTTTGGGGGATTAGATTTTTTTTAGGAGATATAAATGTTTGCCAACCCTTTGAAAGTATTTAACTTTTCAACATTTTTGCAAACGCAAATTTTAATGTTGCCTGTGTTGTTATTCTTTTATCAAGAAAATGGTTTAACAGCTGGGGATTTCTTTTTATTTCAAGGTATATTTTCAATAACAGCCCTTTTATTTGAAATACCTTCTGGTTATTTAGGTGATATTTTCCCGCGTCGCAATATGTTGATTTTTTCATTTTCAATGTTTTTGCTCCGTTTGGTTTTATGGTCGATTTTGGTGGCAGGTTTTGAACCATTTAAGGCGAATGCTTATTGGATTATTCTGGCGGGGGAAGTTTTATATTCTCTTTCAAAAGCGTCCTATGCTGGGGTGGCAGATGGCTATATTTATGATTATTTGAAAAGTCAAAATAAAACAAATCGGATGTTGCAACGCTATGGCAAAATGAATTTTTGTATGTCGATTGGAACGGCAATTGCCTCCTTTGTTGGTCCTATTTTGTATAAAAAGTACGGTTTCCCTGTTTTAATTACGATTGAAATACTCTTTAATGTTTCAGCCATTGGGTTGCTTTTCTTATTGCCCAAAGTGCCATCAGCAAGAAAGCGGATTAAAGGGCTTAAGGCAAAGTATAAAGAATTGTTCCAAATCTCAAAAAATGCCCTTCAAAATCAAAAGATTAAGTATTATATGTTTTATTCTGGTATGCTTGCTGGGACAACAATGGTGTTCGTGTGGAGCTTTCAACCACTGATGAAAACAGCGGGAATCCCAGTTGTCTTATTTGGTGTGATTTATGCGATTAATCACGGTTGTAGAGCATTGGCAGGGATTTTGTTGCCCAAGACAATTGGCTTTTTATCACTTAAAACATTGGGCAAGGTTACATTTATCATGTTTGTGATATCCTTTTTGTCTTGTGCCGCAGTTGTGCGTTTTCAATCACCTGTATTAGGGTTTATTTTACTCACCTTTATTTGTATTGTAATTGGCTTTCAATGGTCATTTACAATGGGGAATATTTCAAGATTGCACACCTATGTTGGGTCAGAAGAACGCTCAACCGTTGCCTCGGTGAATAATATGATTTCAAGATCGATTGCGGGCGGATTATTAATCTTATTTAAATTTTTGCTAGATGATATTTCGCTTCAAAATTCATTCTTCGTGTATCTATCGATTTTCTTGATTTCGCTTTACCCGTTGATAAAGATTTTAAAAAGTCAAGACGCGTGATATTTGGGTTTTATAAAGTGGGGCAGGTGTGCTAACGCTTGCCCTATTTTTTTTAGCTTTAATGCGAAAGTAAAATTTGTTAGATTGTAAACAGCTCTTTTATTAAGTCCTCTCCTGTACCCATTAGCAAAAACCACCACACCCAACCGTAAGACCTTTCCCATGTCTGTCACCAAGTCCCATTCTGCGTCCATTAGCCACCTTGCACCAAATTTAAGCCGTCATCTGTTGGCTTGCTAAGGCACCACCAGCACCTGACCACAACCACCCGCCACCTCGGATGGCACAACGCAATACGCCGACCAGCAACCGCTCACCACCTCGGACGGCTCCACCAACACGTAACTCAGCAACACCCACCACCTCGGATGGCACAACGCAATACGTCACCCAGCAACCATCCGCACCTCGGATGGCACAACGCAACACCCCGACCGCAACAACCGCCACCTCGGACGGCTCCACCAGTACCCCAACCGCAACCACCGCCAGCTCGGATGGCACAACGCAATACGCCGACCAGCAACCGCTCACCACCTCGGACGGC
>CALARE010000030.1 GCA_937888725.1 uncultured Alphaproteobacteria bacterium
GTCATACATTTCTTTGGTTTTTTTTGTCATTGCTTACACCTCTATACAAAAATGATTACCTTCAACATACCCATTTTATCATATTTTTTTAATCTTGTCACTTTTTACATCTAACATATTATTTTTTTAAGCATATTTCACCTCAAGTGTTCTTTATCGCGTTAAAACGATTTACAAAAAACAAAAAAAATGATACATTCCATTATTATCACTTGTTTTTTATAAACAATTTATTGTGATATCGGCTAAAAAAATATAGGAGCTCTTATGCAAAATAACGTATCAAAAGAGGTAATGATTAAAATTTATCAAGACATTAAGCAAGATGACATACAAAAAGTTGTGGTTGGAGCAGTAATTGATATGGGAGAAAAGCAACCTCTTGTATTAAAACGAACAAGTGATGATTTTATGGGGGGATTGGTTGAATTGCCAAGTGGGACTGTGGATAATGGCGAAACGCTTGAGGATGCTTTAGTCCGTGAAGTAAAAGAGGAAACAAACCTCACAATAACTAAAATAACAAAATTTATTTCTACGTTTGACTATTTATCTGGTTCAGGCAAAAAGACAAGGCAAGTCAATTTTAAAGTTCAAATTTTAGATAAAAACATTAAACTATCATCAGAGCATGAGGTATACTACACCTATGCAGTTGATAGCCCAGCATATCACCAACTAAACATTTCATCTGAAACAAAAAAAGTGATTTTAAAAGCATTTGATACAATACAATAAAAAACTATCAATTGATATTACATTTAAAATTAAAGGATTTTTTATGATTGATTTACATACACATTCTTGCTATAGCGATGGAACTGATACACCTGCTGAATTATTAAAAAAAGCACATCAAATTTCATTGACAGGACTCGCCCTAACAGATCATGACACAGTTGAAGGGTGCATCCCCTTTCAAAAAGAAGCGTTAAATTATCCCAATATTTTAGCAATTAATGGTTGTGAATTTACAACCGACTACGCGGTAAATATTGAAATCATTGCCTTAAATATCAAAAACTTATCCCCTTATATAGAGCGACAAAAAATACTTAAAACATACCGCAAAGAAGTTGCAATTAAACGAATTGAAAAATTAAACAAACTTGGTTTTAAAATTGAACTTAAAGACATTATTTTTGACGAAAAGGGAAAAGAACGTCCTCTTTTAGGTAAACCGCACATCGTTAATTATTTATATAACACAAATCAAATTTCAAATAAAGAAATAGGTTATAAACAGTTATTGAACAAAGGATGCCCCGCCTACGAAAAACAAAAATCGCCAACAGTTGCTGAAACAATTGATTTTATCCGTCAAACGGGTGCCGTTTCAATTTTAGCTCATCCTTGTTTGATTGGACTAAAGGGGCAAGATTTTTTAAATATGCTCTATGAATTTAAAAAATTAGGACTACAAGGGATGGAAGTACAACATTCTGATATGACAATCGAGGATATGGCTTTTTATACACAAATAGCAGATGACTTAAACCTTTTAAAAAGTGGCGGTTCGGATTACCATGGCGAAAATGCTCATTATGGCGTTCATTTGGGTGTGGGCAAAGGGCAAGTCCAGTTACCACACTCTTATTTAGAACAAATATTAGAAGCATCTAACAAATCATGCTGATACTTAAAAAATAAACACAGATATATTTTTGTTGATTTTTATCGATAAAAATGATAAAATGCGTTACAATTAAAAGAATAACAAAAGGTCAAAAATGTCTTTATTTAAATCATCATATTATACGGATGCGGCAACAATTGAAATTATTTCTGTTAATCGTGCTAAAGAAAGAGCAGCGAAAAAATGTAACATTCCTTTTCAATATGGCGATGAAATTGATGCAACTGGGATTTTAAAGAAAAATCCAAAACGCGTTATTGTTGACACATCTTGTGCCAGTCAAAGAGATATCTATCTTTACCACAAGTATATGAAAAAATTCAAAAATCAAGAATTTAACCGATTTATCAACCCATTGAGTGAAAGTATTGTTTTAACACTCCCCGTCATTACACTGGCTACATTAGCCATTGTGTTGATACCTATGTGTTCTTGTAAAAAAGAAGAAAAAACAACCCCGCGTCTTATTCAAAAAGGAGAGATAAAACCTGTTGAAAAACAAACAGTGCATACAAGATAAACTTATGCCAGTGCTGGTACCTCACCTTCTTGCTGGGTTAAATCACACCTTTCATTCACATAGCCATTTTCTTGAAACAAGACAATATTATCTTCCCTAATTAAACAAGGACGCAAATCTCCTGTTTCTGTAATACGCAAGGCATATGGTCCCTCAATGCATTTTTCTTTTAAGGGGCAGTCTTTACAAATTTTATTTTCAAATGCAACAGTGCGATACTCCTCTTGCCTAAAATCATAAAATTCCCATACCGCTCCATTTTCAAAATAACAAACCTGTTTATTTTGATATTTATGTGGCACATTTTCCTCCCACACTTGACCAATATGGTCTTGCAAATAAGTCAACACCTCTTGTGCAACCGTAGCTGAATTTTCAAGTGTGGTTAAAAAACAAATTGGTACCCCCCATTTAGCACTTAAATTTGACAATGGAATCAATTCATTTGGCATTGTCATATCTGGCAATGCCATAAAATTAATTTTGACACGCCCTTTAAAATGATGCACTGCATTCTCAAAATTTTTCATCACTAAAGCAAACTTGTCTGACACATTAAAAAGTGTCCCATGTTGCACAGGATTTAATGTCGGCAATGAAAAATGTACACAATCAAGACCCACCAATTTTAATCGCTGTTGCAATTCATTGGTAAGTAAAAAACCATTTGTTACTAACTTTGTTTGATACCCTTCCTTTTTAAATATATGCACAATTTCGGGCAAATTTTGTGCCAATGTGGGTTCTCCACCTGTAAAAGTTACTGACTTAAAATAACTTTTAAAAAATCGTGCAATATACGCATAATCATTTAAGCTTAAAATAGTTAAATGGGGTAACGCCCTGTCACCTAACTGGCCTTTTTTTTGTCCCTCATTGTGGCAAAAATGACATGCCCCATTACAATCTTTTGTGAGGCTGATACGCAAATGATCAAACCCCATCTCTTTAATTTGATTAAAAAGAATTTCCCTCAAAGCAACCCTCCTTTCGCTTTTAATTTAGGATAACAAAAAAAAGAGGTAAAAACAAACACTTTATTTTCACCTCTTTCGTTCTTTTTTCTTGATTTTTAATGTTTTTTCTTGCTAGAATAATTGGGCATCACAAAAAAAGACTACCTATCTTCCATTTCATTAATAAATCGAGCTCTTTTAGCATAATTTGAGACATCTTGTTGCAAATCAGCAATGTGCTTTTTAACTAATGCTTTTGATTCGTCGGTTACACCACCTGTTAAAACCTGATTCATAATCATAAATAAATCAAGCAAGCGTTTATCTTCTTTCATCTTTTGAAAACGGACAAATTTTGATTTCATCTCCATATTATTAAATGAAAAAGCCGTTTTATATTCCCCATCAACAGCATTTAGATCAGCCCCATTATTCAATGCAATATCAAGACATGTTGCTAGCATTTTCCCATAACTTTCGGGGACGTTATTTGCATATTTTGACGTTTTTGCCGTATTATATAAATCACACAAAGCGTGAAATGGCATTGTATTTTCAGCATGTGCATTTAAATCCATTTGATGTGCCAAAAATGAATCAAAAACCGTTTTTAAATCCATGCATGCAGTTTGCAACAACCCTTTCTCTATCAATTCTTTATGCTTTTTACACAATAAAATAAAAGACGTAGCCAATTCTTGCGACGTGTATTTACCCGCTTTAATTATCACATCCAAACAATCAGAATCATACCCTTTAGCAACTCTTAAGCAATTATCTAAAACCGTTTCCTCTAAAACCGCCCCTGTTTCAACCGATTTTAAAGATTTAAAATCCATTTTACCTTCTGCAAATGATTTTAAGACCCGATCAAAACCATAATCTGCAAATTCACTTATAATCGATTTAGAATCAACGACATTCCCCTCATCAAAAGTCATAAAATGTCGCTTAATAAATGAACGAACAGCCCCTTCACCTAAATCATGCAACGCACTTATTTTTAACAAATTCTTTTTATATAAATCAGCCATTAGCTTTTAAATCCTAATCCTTTCTTACAAATCAAATGAACACCATTAGTAAATGACTAATCACCATAAGTTCTACCATGCCGATTAAAATTCGATTGTATTCGCTGATTATTCCGAGCTAAAATAATCGATTTTTGATTGTTTAGGCGTTGCAATTGATATTGAGCATAAAGACGCCACCTTTTGGCCTCATACCCAATTTCTGGACGAACGGGTATTCTATTGAACGAACGAAAATTTTTGTTAGAAAGTTCAGATAAAATATCAAAAGTTGCCTTTAAGAAAGGGCCGAACTTTTTTTCCAAATTACCGTAAATTTTTTGTAGGCGGGAAAAGTTTCTTTGAAAATCTTCATACTCCTGATTCGACCCTTGTGAAAGAAATTGGTCTGAATTTCTATAAAAAGTATCAGTTGAATTTTCAAATTTATAACGACCTTTTTTATAATCTTTTAATTTAAGACGTGCATACCGAAAATGTTTTTTTGCTTTAAATACAGACTTTGCACTTACAGTAAATTTTTCTTTCTGAGATGAACAAAGATCATTGAAAATAAAACAAAGATCTTCCATGAAAAGACAATACGTTTCATCAAAAGAGAATTTTTCATTTTCGCTCTTTTGTGTTAATTGGTCGTTTTTTGAAGTCCGTTCAGTTTCATCTTTAGATAAATTTTCACGTTCTGACAACATTAAATCGTCCTTACCTTTTTCTTGGCTATCTTTTTTAGAATAGTTATCCAAAAAAAACCTCATTTCTTTTGAGGACATATCTTTAACCCCGTTTTTTAAAAACTTCTTATTTAATTCATTCATATCGAATTCTTGCATGAAAATTTCTCCTAAAAACAAAAATGCAAAGTATAATACCATATTTTTCATATATCTGTCAATATTTTTTTATATTTTAAAACTTAAAACTCTTTTTGAATCAAAAATAACTTGCAAAGCATCTTTTTTTATGCTATCTTATGTCTGTTAGCACGAAAGGAGGGCAACATGCATTACATGAGTGTGAAACAGCCTTATTTTAAACAGTTAAAAGACGGCAAAAAAACCATTGAGCTCAGATGTTTTGATGAAAAGCGTCAAAAAATCAAAATGGGCGATTATATTGTTTTTACCAACAGCGAAAATACCAAAGAAAATTTCCAAGCCAAAGTGGTCAACTTGTATTGGGAAAAGAATTTTAATGCTCTTTGCAACAAAATTCAACCTTATCAAGCAGGGTTTAGAAATAAGAACGATTTAACCCAAGCATTGGAAGAATTTTATTCTCCCAACGACCAACAAAAATTTGGCGTTGTTGGGATTGAGATTGGGCTTATTCAAAAATAAATAACGCCCTATACCGCAAATTAAAAATTGATTTTTTTAAATCAAGTAGAGTGGATTTTTATTTTTCAATTTCACTTCTTAATTTTGAAAAAACATTGATATCAACGAACTTGTCATTTTGTTGATCATAATGACCGTGACGCTCAATTCCTTCAAAGGTGAAACCCGCCTTTTCAGCCACTTTTTTAGAGGGGATATTATCCACATCATTTCTAATCACAAGGCGTTCATATCCCAAACTATAAGCAAACTTTTCAAGCAAAGAAACAGCCTCAAGCATATAACCGTGACCAGTTGCTTCTTTTTTAAGCCAATAGCCAATTTCTGCCACCCTATCTCTTTTATTATTCCGACGCATTAAACAAATTCCACCCAAAAGCTCTGTCGTTCCTTGTTTAAAAATCGCAAATTCAAAACGTTTTTGTGCCTGCCAATCTTCATCAGCAAATAGTGCAAAGTTATATTCATCCTCAGCCTTTGCTGTCACTTCAGGCAAAGCCCAATCAAGCCATGGTAAAATGTGGTTTCGATTCACCTCAACAATATCAAACAATTGTTTCGCAAATTCAAACGTTACAGGAAGCTTTTGAATATAAATTTTACTTCCTTCTAATTTTGTTGGTATATCACTCATTTTATCCTCATTGAACTTTTTTGATAAACACATGTTTTCATTGTAACATAAAAAATTATTTTATGTAAACAAATATCAACGAGAGGGGGAAAAATTATTCCCTATTTATTCGATTATACCGATCCTTAAAACGGACAATATCTTCTTCATTTAAAATTTTTCCCATTTGAATTTCGATAACTTCTAGTGTTTCATCTGTTAAATTCTGCAACTGATGTTTTGTCTTTTTCGGTATATCAATGGCTTTACCCTCAACAAGTGGGAACGAATCATCACCCAGCGTTACAAAGGCCTGACCTTTTGAAACAAGCCAATGTTCACCTCGATGATGATGCATTTGCAATGATAATGCTTGATGGGGAAAAACAACTATTTTTTTAACAACATACCCTTTACCCATTGCCACAACTTGCCACGACCCCCAAGGACGTTTTCCTTCTTCATTTAACTGATATGTGTTTTGCATGATTAAACAACCTTTCCAATAAACAAAATACGATTTTCTTCATACGCATCTTTATGCAACAGCTTAAAATATTTTTTAAAATGCTTTTCAAACCAATCTAGCGTATACCAAGGAGGCAAATCTGGTGCTTCATGCCCATTCCAAAGACCAAGAGGCATAAACTCAATAAAAACATATTGATTAGTGTATCTCTTAATCTGTTCAAAAATGGCATCTATTAAAAATCCTTGAGATAAAATCAAATGATGTGTTACAGCCAAAGCAAGGACAACGTCATGCTTAAAATCTTGATATAAATCCCGTTTTGGTAACATAAAATTGAATAAATAAGAGCCTATCTTAGAGCCTCTTTGCCTCAATTCATTCAACGATAATTCGATGGCATTTTCATCATAATCCACATTGGTCATCAGCCTAAAATTTCTGATCTTTTTTTGTTCCAAATAATAAAGCATCGCCCCTTGATTTCCAGCCAAATCACAAATTGATGGCCGTTTTTCAGACACATACTTATCAATATAAGAGGCTATAATTTCATAACGCTTAAATCGTTCTAAATTTTGACCCTGATAAAAATCAGACTGATATCCTCCCCAAAGGGTATCTTCTTTAAAAGGGGGGGTTATAAATTTTTCTAAAAAGGCAGGTTCATAAAGCAATTTCAAATCAAATGGCAAATGATGTTTCTTAAAAAAGGCTTCCATTTTTATTTGCACCAATTCGGAATGTTCAATATTTTGTACGGGAATAGTCCGCATATAATTATGATATGATAAAATTGAGGAAGCTAAAAACCGCTCATTCATTGCATATAAAATCAAAGGATAAATTGCAAGATACAAAACCTCATCATAAAAATGTGATTGCTCTGTCAATGGGATAATAGACCCCAAATCAATGTATATCGGAAAGTTATTTTTAAACAAGATATTATATAAATGACCATCTAGCAACTGATAACCTTGCGTATTTAAAACCTGTTGAAATTTAAGCAAAAAAATAACAGCCTCTTTCAACATTGAAAAACTCCACTCTGTTTGATGGGAGGACAGCAATCTTTCATGCTTTAAAACAAGATTAAAACCTGACACTTTTTTAGTTGAAACACTTGTTTTTACAAACCAACCAGCATGCATTAGATTTTTAAAAAAATTACTTTCAATCAATGCTTGCACTTGATTTTCATGGTCCTTAAAAATCCCACGATAAACTCTGTTTTTATAAAAAAAGACTCGCCCTTGTTTATCACACACACTTAACTGATGAAAGGTCGGCACCACATATTTGGGTGAAAAAATCTGCTTAATTTGTTGATTAAAAAGCATTTACTCTCCTTTTTTTGCAACTTTAAGAAATGGTAAATTAAAAAGATAAAATTTAACTGTTTTACCATAATGTATATGTCTAATTTTAAAAATTGGCAGTATTAAAACCTTCCATACACGTTTACCTCCTTGGCGTTTATAAGAAAAAAGAGGTACATTCCCCACGCCATAAATTTTAAAACTATTCTGTCTTTTTTTAATTTTAAAAAGTGGCAAAAAATGAAATGCCTTACACCGAATATGCAACACATTATGAAATGAAAACTGTTCTTCTTTTTTCTCTTGTTTCATATTTTCGCTCAACATCTTATTTGCAAAATAACGGGTAAAAAAAGCCTCAACCCATTCCTTTTTTTTCAGTTTTGAACCCAGTTTTATTGCCTCATCAAGCGGTAACGATAAAAAATTATTATGTGCTAACTTATCAATTTCATCATTATTTAAATCTAATTTTTTTGCAAAAAATTCTTTAAAACTTCTTGCTTGATCAAGTAAAACCTCCTCATGATGCGTATCAGAATAGCCCCCGCTTCTATATCCAACCAGCGTTTTTTCGACATATACAAATGTCTTTTTATTTGCCACCATTTTATATATAAAATTACTATCTGCTGACACTTGATAATCAAGGTTATAAAGACCAAGATCATGCATGACATCTCGTTTTATCATAAATGTTTGATGATTGGGAATTTCACCAAACGGCGGGAAAAAGGTTTCTTTTCCCTTCCACAACCCAACAAATGTACCATCTTTTGCATTTATCCCCATTGTATCAGCATAGCACGCATCAGCATTTGATTTTTCAAGTGCCTCAACTTCAAGTGCCACCGCCTCATTATCAAAATAATAATCATCTGAATTAAGACAAACCACATATTTACCCTTGGCTTTTAAAATACCATGATTTAAAGCGTCATAAATCCCTTTATCTGGTTCTGAATAGTATTTTATCCAACCTTTTTCTCGACATTGATTTAAAATATCAAGTGTTCCATCTGTTGATGCCCCATCAATAATAATATGCTCAATTGCCTCATACGTTTGATTTTGCACACTTTCAAGATTTTGATAAAACCAATCCAAACGCTTATTTTTAATCAAATTATATGTTGGTGTAATAATACTAACCAACGGTTTATTTTCTGTTTTCATGATACCCCTTTTCGTTTAATCATTAATAGTGGAATCCACTTTAAAAATGTGACATTAATGCTATCTATACTTTTTGTGATTTTTAATATTTCAAGACAAAAAAACAATCGATATGTTATTGTTAAAAAATTTTTTTCCAATTTCTTTTTATCTATACAAACAGGTGTCGCCATCCAAATTAAAATATTTGATTTTTCCTTTTTCCATTGTTGGTATCCTTTTTGAATAAAAGCATATGCTTTTTGTCCAATTTCAAGTGGATTAAATGGTTCAAGTGGCTTAATATGATTAAGGTCATACAAAATCCCCGTTTCTCCATTGGTAATATATTCATTCATCGTGGGTTTATTATGTGCAACAACGCACTTTCCCATAGCCATTGCCTCTAAAAAGCTCATTCCAATCCCTTCGGTTACACGAGGGGCAATATAAATGCTTGCTTCTTGCACATCATGAAGCATTTTATCCTTATCATCATACCATGTGGAATATTCCAGCTCTGCATTTAAGAGATTTGTTGCATTTGTAAATTGATGATGCGGATCCAATGCTTTATGAATATGAAATTTTTGAATTGGTATCTTTTGAAATAGCTTTTCAATCAAGGGTAAATGAATATCCGTCACCCGTTGCCAAAAATAAACTTTTTGAGCATCTCCCCATATTGGTTTTTCAATCGGCTTGGGAAAATATTGGATATAGTAACTATCTAATCCAAACAAAAGAAGTTTTTCATGCAATGTTTTTGAAAAATTGATGATTTTTGCATCCCGATATTGATACCAAAAATTAAAATCTGCCCCTTCCACCCCATCATACATTGGAAAGAATACAAAACCACTTGTTTGGATAAATTGTTTCAATCTTTTTAAATCAAGCGGTAATTGAAACAGTACAACTGTATCATAAACCTGTCCTTTTAAGCTTTCAAAAACATGATAATCATCTTGATACGGGTCAAAATCAAAAACACTCAATTGGTACTTTGTTTTAAAAAGCTCTTTTAAAAATTCGGTTGACTTTGTTTTATTATGGTACTTATGCCCAATATAAAGAAGTTGTTTTTTCTTCATTTTTATAACCTTCAATCATATCCGAAATGGTTGTATCTAAAGATATTTTAGCTTTCCAATCAAGCTCTTGCTTGAGTTTTGAATTATCCCCTACCACAAACAAAATATCATTCACTCTTAATTTTAATGGATCGACATAAATTTTAGGAAAAATATTCATTTTCATTGAAATCAACTCAATTATTTCACTTAATTTTGTCCCCACGCCAGAACAAACATTATAAACCTCTCTTTTTTGCCCAAATTTTAAAATTTGATAATAGGCTCGCACCACATCTCTCACATCTAAAAAATCACGCACCACATCAATATTACCAACACTTAATACATTGTCCGAACGAGATTTTAAAATATCAATAAACCCACTGATAATTGATGGAATAACAAAATGCTTGCTTTGTTTAGGTCCGATATGGTTAAAAGATCTTGTCATAACAATATCAATGTCAAAATAATCCACATATAATTTTGCAAGATATTCTTGTTCGACCCGTGCAACGGCATAAGGATTTTTAGGGTGTAAATGGAAATATTCTTTAATCGGGATATCATAAATCCCATATTCTTCTGATGAACCAACAGATAAAATTCTCGTTGATAAATCCGCTTGACGCACCGCATCAACCAAATTTAAAAAAGCACTCGTGTTATTTAAAACACTTGTGGCAGGGGCTTTCCAACTTTCAGCTACAGAACTTAATGCCGCCAAATGCACAATATAATCGGGGCGATACTCTTTTATAATTGAAAAAACCTTTGCCTTATCTTTTAAATCTAACTGTAAAAAATGATCACTTAACCCCTCAGCACTTAATAATAAATCGACACCAAATATTTGACTTGTCGGTTCTTTTTCTTTTAAATATGAGCAAAAATATTGCCCGACAAAGCCATTGACACCTGTAATTAAATATTTTGTCATTCAACCTCTTTTTTTTATGCTGCATATATTATTTTTTCATCAAACCCATTGAGATATAAAAGCTTTTCTTTCTGAGCAAGTTTTAAATCATGCACAACCATTTCTTCCACCAAT
>CALARE010000031.1 GCA_937888725.1 uncultured Alphaproteobacteria bacterium
GATGGATATAATGTTTTGCCTGCCCGATTTTTGACTGATTTAAAGCAGAAATGTGAAAAATCCTTTTATACCATTGATAATTTTTTAGCTAAAGAGTTGTTGTCATTCCCCGTCACATCAGGCAAACAGATTTATCGACGTGAATTTATCCAAAAAAATAAAATTGAATTTCCAGCTCATACATTGTTTGAAGATGATGTTTTCTTTTTACATACCATTTTTGCAGGGGCAAAAATTTCTTTTATCAAAAAAGTTCTTTATTATAAACGAAGACATGAAGGAGCCATTACCGCAGATAGAGCAAAGCATTTTGACTCATTTGTGCGGATTTGTATGTATATTTGGGATAGGACACATTTATTCCCTCAAAACGAAGAAAAAGCAACAGCTGTTAGTAATTCTTATATTTCTAATATTCCAACGAGATGGCATACCTTAACCCAAGAACGCAAATATAAATTTTACTCAGAATTATTAAAATTTAAACGCTTTGCAGATAGTCAACCAGATGATGATTATTGGAAAGATAAAAAACGTTGGTTTGATGCATTTTTATTCTCACCTGATGTGGATAAATTTAAATCAAGAGAAATTAAATAATAATTATTGCAATTTTAAAAACAATCTTTTAAGCTAAAAAAAGAACAAAATATGAGGCAAACATGAAAAAAATGTTCTTATTTTTCAGCGGGGTTATAACAGGGATTTTTTTAACCTTTGGATACGCTTTTGTGGTTAAAACGTACCTTAAACCCAAACAAGAAATAACTCTTTTTGAAGAACCAAAACATTGCCTTACACGTCAAAATTTAACTGTTTTTCAAGTTGTTGAACCTGATTTTGCCCTTACCCATGGGAAAAAAGATTTGATTGTCGCCCTTACCAATTATGAGGGAAATCTTTACTTTGATGGAGAGGTTGTTCAAACACCAAAAGGCAAATGCTTTCGCCAAATTGGCGTATACAAATACCTAACACAAGAGGATAATTATAAAACCATCCCCATTGTTGCCATTGAGGAATAAAAGACTACCTTCCCCCTGCTTGCATTTGCTGGTTTAAAGCTAAATTTGTTTTTTGCAACTGTGTTTGTAATGAAGGCAACGAAACCACTGTATCTATAATTTCAGACCATTGATTGGGTGATGGATGCGATAGATATGCCTTTCCATTTTGGTTCATTTCTTCAATATAACGAGATAATTCTTGTTGTGACTTGTACGCCAACTGTTTATTGAATGAATATCCCGCCTTAACTGGCAAAATAACCCCCATTGCGTGACAATATGCTTCTTCAAATCGACAATATTTTAGAACATCATTATCTTGGTTAGAAGAATACATTTCACGAAATAATAGGTTAAATCTTTCTTTTATCTTATTCATATGAACATCTGAAAGTTTATGTTTTTTTTGAAAATAGTTTGTAAAATGAACTGTTTTTTGATTATTAATCCAATGGGCCAATTCATGTGCATATACCTGATAAGCCAATGTTTTATTTTGACAAAAAAAAGGCTCTGTATCCAAATAAGAAATATCTCGCCCTTCCCTTTTATCTTTTAAGGCGTTTTGATATAGGTTCGCTTCAAGTAAATTTCCCATATCTATCCCTGTTTGAACCTTTGAAACATCAGGGAATGCTTGTTGAAAATCAGGAAACCCATCTATTGCCAAGCGATTGGTCACAAGGATATTTAGTCCTTTTTTTTGCTCTTTTAAAAACGCATTTATAAAAGGGATTTTTGATATTTTTTGAGGAATTTCTAAAGCCTGTTCCTGATATATTTGAGGTGCTAAGCCCATTAACGGTGCTTGATTTTTTTTATCCGTCGTTTTTTGTTCAGTTGTATTCTGAGGCAACGCATCAAACGGTTTTATATCTTGATTAATCGATGGGTCAATAGATGATGAAATATCCTCTAATTTCTGTGTTAAAAATAAGCCCTCTTTTTCCCCCAATAAAGCTGACAATGTTGAAGAAATACTTTCTTTAGAGGCAATAATATATTCTTTTAAAAATTGATGGGTCCATTCATCTAAGCGATTCATATTTAAAGCTATCCCCCCAAATAGGATGAAACACTATAACCTAATAAAATAAGAGAAATAAAGAGATAAACTGAAATATTACGCCATTTTCTGAACTTTCTAAACGAGATTTTTCGCTTTGCATGCAATATAAAAAGTGCAAAAATAGAAATCATATCTATCCATAAAACCGCAAAGAAAAAGCCGTTTATCATTGAAAATAATGTCAACACTTCGCTATTAAAGAAATATTGATACCACAACAACAATAAACAGGTAAAGACAAATACCAGCAATACACTTGTCACAAAAAAACGCCAAAACTCTCGTAAAAAATACCGCATTTATCGCTCCCTTGACTGGGTTTGTGGTTTATTTTGCGGTGAATCAGAAACATATTTTCCAACTGATGAAAGACGATTATTGAGAGCTAAATGCGGTGTCTCTTTTTGTGGTGCAACACGCACAGAAACACCATCATCTTTGTTTTGGGATTGCTCTTTTGTTGCAGATTTTATGGTTTGTTTAGGTCTGTCTTTTCGTTTTTCACGTCTTTTTTCCGTTTGAGAATACGTTTTGCGTGTATCTTTTGTTGGGTCATAGGCTTTTGCTTGAGCAAGAGCAAATTCTTCTCCCCCTTGAATGCGACCTGACTCTTGAATAGAAATGGCACAGGTAAAAACACCCCGAAAGGCTGGATCTGAAAAATCAAGAACTGTGCCATAGTCAACCTGATAACCGTTCTTATTCAAATACTGACGCACAAATTCTGCATACTTAGACGGTTTATTCCCATCAGAAGATGGGGCATAAATTTGAAACATCTCTTTAAGTGTCATATGATCATATCTGCGGTAAAGGAGCGAATTAAGTGCTTCATAGCCCTTTTCTAACGTTTCAAAACGGATCACACCTTTGCTTGTTTTCATCCCGCCAGGATTGTTATAACTACCACGTTTTCTTGCCATTATAAACCCCCATTGCTTTTATTTTTTATCCTTCTTTTAATTTAACACACTTTAAAACTTTTGTAAACCCCATAAATTATATAGAGCGTGATGTGTTTGTTCGAATAGGCATATCGTGTTCGCTTGGTGTCCGACTTACTTGTGCTAAACGGACATTTGCCTGTGGCTGATGCTGCGGTTGTTGCACATGAACTGCAACACCATCATTTGCTGGCAATAAAGCAGATACCTTTTTTTGAATACAAAGAGCGGCATACTCTTGCCCGCCCAGGATTTTGCCTTGTTGACGCATTTGCGTCATCGCAATTGCAACTGCTTTTAACGTGTTTGGATCATTTAAATCTAATTTTGTATCATTTGAAACTTGAACATGTTGCACAACCAAATACCGTCTTAACCGATTGCCCATGTCTTTTGATTTAAGCCCTGTAAACCGTTCTATAAGTTCTTGACAAGTCAACCCATTATAATTTTTATGCAACATTTCAGTTAAAGCACCATACCCTGCATCAAGCGTTTGATAGGAAATTGGTTTCCCCTTTCGACAAATGCGAGCGGGATTGTTAAATTCATTTTTCGAAGATGGAGCTGTTTCTTGATAGGCAATGGTTTTCTTTTTTGATGCCAATGGCTGTGTTTGAGGCGTTTCTGGTTGAGGCGTTTTTGCTAAACGAACGTCTTTTTTTGGTTTTGCTGTTTGAGTGACTTGTGCAAAAAGGGCCTCAGAATGTTTTGCCATAGCGATAAATTCTTCTCTTTTGGGATGAACTGCTAAAGCAAGTGCATACATTGACATCTGTTTGCCACCAGTTACATTGCCATTTGTCCGAAATTCAGCAATTGAAAGCGTCACTGCCCCCAATATCTCAGGGTTATCTAAATCAAGTTTCGTATCTTTATCAATATCATATCCTTTTTGACGCATCCGTTCTAAAAGATGGCTCCCACGAACATTTTTGACACCAACATAATCACGCAAAATCTCATAACAGGTGCGATGATTGCCTTTTTGACGAATATGTTTAGCCATGTGACGATATCCATCAGCCAATGATTGAAAACGACGTGGTCTTTTATTTTTTATAAAAGTTTTAGGGTCGGGATTATTATAATTATTCTGAGCCGTTGGTTCTTGTACATGAGCTGCTCCCAACATAGCGTTACGTTCTGTTATCCTAAAGTCCGCTCGCGTTTCAGTCAAACTACGATAAATCTTACCTTGCTTTTTCCTTAATTTTATGGTCTTTGTTTTGGGATTTCCATTTTCATCAACACCATCTGCAACAGTGTATTCGACTTCTTTAAAGACATAATCATTAAACCCAATCCCATGGGTGCCAGTTGCAACCCCCTCAAATGAACGAGCAAATCGATCAACTTGTGCTTTCGTCACCTCTTTATGATACATTGCCATACAAGAACGATAGAGCAAACCTAATTCATCACGGGTGAGTTCTTGATCCGTCCCGTTTTTAGATTTATGATTTTGAATCATTTTTTCAGCAAGAGTGCGTGCCAATTTTTCAGGGTTAGCCCCTTTATCTTTTCGATACGCATCACGAATCATAATGCCCATTTCAACCGTTCTTGCCCGAACGGCGGCTCGTTCCTTATTTTTATTATCAGCAACGTATCTTTTTAATTCTTCACGCCCAGATGGGCCTTTATTTATCAAATCAATAAATTCATCAGGCATTCCTTGGTAAAATCTATCCACAATTAAGGCCTGATAACAAGGAAGCATCTCATCAAAATTGGGAAATACAGCCCTACATTTAGCGTATAAATTAAAATACATTTCCCGTTTTGCAAGCAAAACAGCCATTGGTTCTGTAATGGTCTTATCCGTATAATTTAAATAGTTATAGCCTTTTTCAGTTACCGTACCATATCCAATCGTCCGTTTGCCCGCAGAACATTTGTATTCTTTTTCATGACAGCCATTTTTATGCCCAGCTTCACCCCGCTGAATGAGGTAAAATGAAAAATCAATAATTTCAGTATCAATTTGATCACGCGTTTTTTGTTGCATAGGCACCCCCTTTTAATCCCCTGTATTACATCTATTATACACCCATTTTGAAAATGTGACAAGTTTTTAAATACATTTTACGTTTTAATTATTTTTATATAAAAATATTGACAATTTTAAAACATTTTGATATAATATAAAAAATCACATTAAAGGAGGTAAAAAAATGGATGTTTTATTATTTGGTCATGGGTATATGGGCAGTCTTATTTATCGTTTTTTAGAAAAAAATGAGCTGGTTGACAATATTTATGTGATTGACCCCAACCCTCGAAAAGAAGTGGCAAATGGAAAGGTTTATCCCTCATTTGAGTCCCTTCCCCAAGATGTGAAAGCTGATGCTTGTTTTATTGCCTCCAACTCTGTCACACACATTGATGTGTTAAAAAAAGTTGCAAAAGCTGGAATTAAAAACATCTTTGTTGAAAAACCCATGTGTTTAAGCAAACAAGAATATTTGGAATTAAACGCTCTTTTGCCAAAAGACAGCAAGGTTGTGGTTGATTATATTTTGCGGGCATCTCCCGCGGTTATGGCGTTTCAACAAAAGGCTGAAGAACTAAAAGAAAAAGGGTTTAAGCTGAAACAAACAAACGTTGTTTATGGCAAAGATAAATCTCAAGATCCACGCAGATTTCGTGATATCGGCGTGTATGAAGAACTTTATCATGTATGGGATATGTGTTTTAATGATATGATGATTAATAAAATTCAAAACATCAAAACGGTGAAAAATATTTATTATCCCGACCCTGAGATTGACAAACGCTGTTTAGCCCAACGTTTTAAATATTTAATTGAAACAGCTGATGGCGAAAAGTCATTTTTAAATATTTATTCTGACTTTAAAATGCCCATGCGTCATCGTGGTTTTGCTCAATTTTTTTATAAAGGGAAAGAAAAAGAAACACTCTCACTTATTTTTGACCAAGGAGGAATGGATCGAGTCATTTATGTTGATAGCAACAACCAAGAACAAGTACTTGATTTTGCTGCCAATCAAAAACTGTCAAAAAAAATTGATGATACCATTGCTTATTTTAACGGCTCTCGCCCTGCCCCTTATTTCCACGATGGGATGACTTCTTTTAAATTCCACATTCTATTAGAACAGATGGGACAAACCGCCCCTATGGCAAAAAGTGCCTTGATGGAGCGGATTTTGCAAAAAGAACATCAAATCACACGTTAGAATTAAAAAAAGATGATTCCTTAACACGTTAATGGAAAACAACATGAAAGCGTAACTCAACCTTGTGAAAAACCAACACTTGTGAGCAAAAATAAGGTTATCAGCCCAAAAGACTTAGGGAATGAGCATTTGAAAAATTAAGTTTATTTAAATAAAACAGATATCAAAAAACAACATAAAGGGCGTAAATAATGACTGACATAATCAACGCACAAAATAGACGAGATAATGCAATCGATGCAATTAATAACTCTAATATGTCTGAAGATGAAAAAAATGCTGCAATAGATAAAGTGAATAATGACTTTGGCTATGTTGTAGCAACAACACTCAAGAAAGAAGGAAAAAACAAGCCACAAAATGAAAATTCAAGCAGTTATACTTCATCTGTAACTGATACCTCAACAAGTAAGAGTGCTGGATGCTTAGATATTTTACTTTCACCAATTACACTTCCCATATATCTCACTCAGGAGCTCTTTCAAGATATTTGGGAATATTGTGTGCGTGTTTTTGATTTTATTGTTGACACAAAAGACCGTATTACAACGTTTATAAGTGATATTTATCAATCATTAATGATGTACCATTATGAAAATAGAGCACCCGAAGTTAAAAATAATTTCAAAAATGAACAAGAAAAAATTAAAAATGCCAAAGACATTATAAGCCATTATCAGTCAGAACGACGCCCTTATAGAAAATACGCGGCTTATACCTTAAGTGCTGGAACGGCTCTTATTTCAAGTCACGCAGCCATTACAAGCAAAAATGAAACTGAGCTTATATATGCACTTGTTCCGCTTGTTTATGCACTTTGGTTAGGGGCTTATTGTAGCAGAAACAAAACGCATGATAAGAATAAATGTTTAAAAAAAGTGGGAAAAATATTTCCTGAAATCAAAAATGACAGCGATGCACAAGCAATAGGAATAGTACGGGCAATACAATATGGGGTGATACTGTCTTCCCTTGCTTTAATAACGAGTGAAGCAAACTTAGCAAACAAACGGTTAAACGATTACACACCAGAAAAACACGAAAAATACTGTCAAACAATTGGCAAGGAAGAAGCACCTCTTTATATCTATTCCCTTTTGTGGATTGGATTATATGGGTTGGGTGCTCGCATAACTTTAAACACGCTTCAAAAGAGCAAATTAAATATACGCAAAAACGCAATTCAGCTCAAAAAACATAAAGAATTACTTAATAATTATATAAATGAATAATAAAAGATTTAGAAAATAAACTTGAACATATTAGATATCAAAATGGATAGAAAAATAAAATGAAAAAATATGTATATGGCTATTATGCCCAAAAATTCAAAAATGAAACGCCTCCTCCTAAAAAGAAAGTGAACCCAATCCCAATTACATCAAACAGCACAAATAAATCAGATACCACAACTATTTGGTTGACGCCTTATGAAAATGAGATGCGACATGCGATCGATGAGGGAATAAGATTAAGAAGAACATCAAATCACACGTTAGAATTAAAAAAAGATGACGCCTTAACACTTCAATGGAAAACAACAGGTAAAATTGAGCATTACCAATATGAAAAAGAAAGTGGTATGTTCCGCCTGATAACAAAATAAAAATTTATTTATGTACATTTATTTTTCAAATTGACATTTTTAATCATTTATGCTATTTGTTAGAAAGATTATGGTAAAAAATCTTTTCAAGAGGTTAAGATGGCACCCATTTTTTTTGCCTTATACCTTGATTGGCAACAAAACAGCTCTTGTTTAACAAGATTTTGTTTGATTCGCTTTTTTTTAATAAAAACAAAAACGCCCCATTTTTCAAGAAAGAGAGGGCGTTTTTTTTATAAACTGACAATAAAGGAGAAGAAATAATGTCCCCACCAGATATGAGTGATTATGATTACAATCGAGGCAGAAAGGCCATTCAAAACGGATCTTATTCAAGCGAATATGATCGTGCTAATGATTTATATCAGCTGGAAAAAGAATATAATCGACAACAATATATTAAAAACCACAATCAAGAAATGGAGCGACAAAAAGAAGAAGCCAGACGAAATGCGAGAAGCTCCTCTTACAGCTCCTATTCAAGTTACACCCCGCAAACAGTGCAAAGACCTTCTAGCGGATTTATGGGGTATCCGCCTTCATATAAACCGTTCAATATTTTTACAGATTTTGACTATAAACCAACACCTAAAAAAGAACCTTATGAAGATTTATCTAAAGAACATAGAAAAATTTATTTTGCATTAGAAGAACCCAGCAAAAAAGAAGAAAAAAAATTCGATAATAAAGAAGCTATTGCAGACAGTTTCTTTAAATCAACCGTTATAACTTGGGGTATATATTTTTTAATGGACAGATTAGCATCAGAACGTGCCTTTTTAGGTGCACTTTTTACTTTGGGAAGTTGGGCGTATATTTATAAATCATACTGCCGATATGGAGCCGCAAATAAAGCGTTAGAAAAAGCCAGTCAAACATGCCCCGAAATTAGACCAACAGGAGAAGAAAATGAACAACTGATTCAAAATGAGAATAATCAGCTCAAAACTCTTATAACTGTTTCAGCTGCCATTTCTGGTTTTTTACTTGCCTCTTACTACAACTATCTCACCCTAGAAGAAGCATTATTATATATAGGTTTTATCGGTGGATTTTCTCAACTATACGCTAATCATTATAAACGAAATACCTATCAAATCAGACGAAAACAAGTCCCAGACAAAGTTATTTATGCACTTAACAGAGATTTTCTAAAATCAAAAGATTAAAAAAGGTACAAATAATGAGATATATAGCAAAAAGAAATTTTGAAAAAGAATGTGAAGCAATTGAAAATTCAGACATGGACGAGTATCAAAAAGCCAACGCAATCGCTGAGGCCCAAATCAGACGCGATTATATCTTTGCAATGGAAGATCGAAAAGATAAGGAAAAAGAAGAAAAATGCAATTCAACTTACACCCCTTCTTTTTCATTTACCACAAGTCAATCAAGTAATACAACATCCGTTATTGACGACGATGATATTGAAAACATCTGTACAGGATGTGCCTATATAGGGATTCCTTTGGCAAAACTTGTTCCACCTTTTATCATGGGGACACTTGCACTTTCTAATTTGGATAAACTAAAAAACCTAAACATATTTGACAAATTAATGTGTCATCCAGATACATCCAAAATTGCCCTTGGGATTTGTATTGCTTGGGGGGCACTCAGTTTGTATGGTTCTCATTTAAGTGTAAAAAAAGAAGCAATAAAGAAAGTTTATGGCACCCCTAATTTATGGAAACTTAATTTTATTAGATTTCAACAATTAGCTGCCCTTGCCTGTATTGGTTTTGTGTTTTATCATTCAATAGATGAACTATCTCAAATCAAAAAAGAAATAGAAATATCAAAAACACAAGTTGTTGAAAACACAAAACAACACCCTGTCCAAAAAGAAGCAAACGCTATTTTATTATTAAGTGCTGCAGGCCTTGCCTATCAAACCTATTCTTGTTTTTTAAAACATAAAAAAATCCGTACATACGAAGATGAATAAAAAACACCCTGCCCTTTACCTAATAACAAGGCATCTTTAAAAAGGATTACCCCTCCTCTTTTCAATTTTCATTGACAGATTTTTAAAATGAGAGTAAAATAGTATATAGGTATTAAAGGAGGTTGTTATGTCATATATCACGAGTACACTTTCAAAAGATGAAGAAATTAAAGTCACACCAAAATTGCATTGGATTAACTATGCTATTGTGGTGTTTTGTTTGGTTTTTGCAGGGATTTGTGGCAAGGTTTATTTAGATTTAAGCCCTGATGTTTACCCTATTGTGAAAATTGCATTTATCGTGCCAATTGCCATATTTGCATTTGCTGCTCTTATTTTCACCCTACGCATTTGGTTGACAGAAATGGCCGTTACAACGAAAAGGGTTGTCTTCCGTACGGGGATTATTAGCGTTCATACAGAAGAACTCAAGATTGCACGCATTGAGTCTGTGGAATTGCGTCAATCCATTTTGGGGCGTATTTTAAACTATGGGAGCCTTTATTTTTCTGGTACAGGGACAGGTAAAGTTTTATTCCCAAACATTCAAAAACCACGGGAGATGAAAGCTCTGCTCGAAGATGTGGTTAAAGATTAACGCTTTTATTTTTAATGAGTGAAAACCGTCAAATAAAAAGTTTTGACGGTTTTTTATTTTTGTGCTACAGTGTTCATTATGAAAAAAGAGGATTATTGCTATCAAAATTGCCCCTATTTAAAACGGGTGAGTGAAAGTGGAAAATTGCCATTTTATTGCGAATTGTTCCATCTGTTTCTTGCCACCCAAAAAAAGCGGATTTTGCGGGCTAGCTCTTGCACTGGCAAAGCATTTGACACCAAAGAAAGTGGCTATCAACTCATCAGTTCTTATCAAAACAAAGGGATTAATAAACAGGTGACAAAATGGGGATTCCATCGTTTAAATGGGGCGTTTCAAGCGGCATTTGTCCGCCTCATTTTAAAAGAAGGGAACGAAATTGGTGTGCAAAAAGGAACGCCTTTTAAGGAACGGTTTATTGTATCAACCCTTGTCGCACAAATTAAAATGGCTCATACTGAAACGGATGAAAAAAAACCACATAAGCCAGATAAAATTTCAAATCTATTGGATAAATTGGGGGGTGATTTTCCGACCCTTATGAATGATGAGAGCAAAAATATCTTAAAAAATTTGTTTGCTGTTCTTGATGGGTCAGAACAAGATTTAATTACAGATATACTATCAAACCCCGAACGAGCAGAGAATTTTTTAAAATCATTTGATGAAATGGGGAAAGGTGAAAATCTTGTGAAAGATTTCCGTCGCCTTTTAGAAGAGATTGAAAAAAATGTGGAAGAAGAAGAAAAACGCCGTCATTTAATGTCGATGGGAGTTGATATTAATCAGCAACAAATGCTTCAAATGTTGCACCATCAAGATCATGACAGATAAATAATCACTCAAAAATGAATCGCACGCATCTTATTTTAAATTTTGGGTTTGTAAACGTATATTTGCCATTGGCGAGGAGCTATCCCCTACTGGCTGGGCATTGTTAGCAAGTACATTTGTGCAATTCGTTTCAGCTGGAGGCGTTGAAGATGCTTGTTTTGTAAAATAAACGCTCGTTTTTTTAGGGACACTTAAAAAATGCATAAAACAGCATCAAGCAGAATACCAAATGCAAATGGTATACATCCTTGATGCTGGAAAATCAGATTTTAATTTGACACATATTTGTGATGTTAAAAAAAGCTAAAACCAACGGTTAAAAGATTTTCAGCCTCTCGAACATGCCCTTTTTCAACAAACAAAAGAACCCTGTCCCCTACTTCAATTTTAAATGTTGGCTCAGGTAAATAAAAGATACCTTCTCGCACAATGCCTGCTAAGACAATGCCTTCTGGAATTTTGATTTTAGCAATCTCTTTAGCCGTAATTTTGGCCGTTTCAAGTGCCTCCGCCTCCAAAATTTCACCCACAACAGACGAAATGAAATAATCATTTATAACCCGCCCTTTACGGATATGTTGCAAAATCGCTGAAATTAAAACCGCATTCGGGTCAACCGCCACGTCAATCCCCATTTCAAAGGTCAAATCACGGTACAATTGGTTGTGAATTAATGCCGACGTTTTGTCAATTTGATTGCGTTTTGACAATAATGAAAGCAAGACATTACTTTCATCACTTTGCGTGGTGGCAATGGCGATTTGATAATTTTTTAAATTCAAATCATCTAGCAAAGCCTCATCCAACCCATCCCCATGAATGACAACCGTTTTATCCAAGCGTTCGGCTAGATATCTTGCCCGATCTTCATCCTTTTCAACCACAGTCACATTTTTGTATCGTGGCAATTCTTCCATCTGACGCGTGAGTTGATAACCCACTTTACCACCGCCAAAAACAATCACCCCATTGGGATCAATTTTTTGATATGCGAGCACATCTAAAAGCTGTTGAAAATCATCCTTTGCCACCACAAAATACACATCATCTAAATGACGGATAAGTGCTTTTTGCAAATTCACCAACCGTTGCCGTCTACGAATGGCAATGACCTTTGCCCGAACACCTGTCAGCATAGCCGTTACCTCGGCCACAGTTTTTGATAACATGGGAGAGGATTTTTTGCACCTGAGCCCTATCACACGAGCTTGATCATCCGCTAATTTAAACAAATCCACCGCTGATGCGATTGTCAAACTATCCAACAGATGGAGGGCAGTTTCAACCTCAGGCGATAAAACAACATCTAAATTTTGTGCTTTTAAATAGTCCTTATATTTGTGTAATAAATATTCGTGTTTGGTCAAACGCACAATGCGTTGCGGAATTTTAAAAAGCGTATACGCTAAACCACACCCAACAATGTTGATTTCATCACTACCTGTTACAGCCAAAAAAATGTCTGCCTCGCCAGCACCTGCTTTTTCAAGCACAGAGGGAAGTGCTGCTGATCCGACAACCGTTTGAATATCCAATTGTTCACTCAAATTGCCAAGTTTTTCAGCCTCTTGATCAATTAAAACAATATCATGCTTTTCCGCTCTTAAATATTTGGCGAGTCCGACACCGACCTGTCCTGCTCCTGCGATAATAATTCTCATCTGTTTCTCCTTCCCCCCAATTGATTAAAGTTGATTAATTTGATATCCTGACATAAATTCGCGTATTAATTTTTGAACTGTTGCAATGTCCCTTTCTTGGTACATTTGATTTAAAAATTGTGTGCGACCTTGCAAAGTTTGCGTATACCATGCAATGTGCTTTCTTGCAACCAAAAGACCATGAGTCCCGTAATAGGAAAGCATTAAATCTAAATGTTCCAACACCACATCTGATAAATCAAGGTTTGGCACTGTTTGCCCATCTAACTGAGCCAACAACCAGGGGCGACCCAACAACCCACGCCCAACCATCAACCCATCGGCCTGCGTTACGTTAAGCATATCATTAGCCGAGGCGATATCCACCACATCACCATTGGCAATCACTGGAATATGAAGTGCCTCTTTAACCATAGCAATGGCGGATTTGTTGACCAACCCCGCATATCCTTGTGCCTTTGTTCTACCGTGAATGGTCACCCTGTCTGCCCCCGCACTTTCAAGAGCTTTGGCAAATGGGACAACATTGATATTATCTTCATCCCAGCCAATCCGTGTTTTAACCGAAACAGGGACGGTTGCCACTTTTTTAACACCTTCAACCAAACGGCAGGCCCAATCTTGATTTTGCATTAATTTAGCCCCAGAACCATTGGAAATCAGCTTTTTAACAGGGCAACCCATGTTAATATCAATCCCCTTAGCCCCATAAAAGAGAGCCTCTTTTGCCCCATGGGTCATATAGTCAACCTCAACCCCAACAAGCTGGACAATGATATCCCTTTCATCTGAGATATGGAGCATTTTGCGGGTTAAATAATGGTTGTGATAAAGGGTGCGAACACCAATCATTTCCGTATACAACGGGCGATGGGTAAATTTTCGCATCATAAAGCGAAACGGTTTGTCTGTCACCCCTGCCATGGGGGCTGAAAACAAAAGCTTATCCTTCATAAGGCACCTCAACATCTGATTGCAGATGGGGTTGATTAACCACTGATTGCGGTAAAACCTCATCATAAATGGTGATGAGTACCTTTTCATTTTGATAAATCTTTTCAACGGGCTTTTCCTGAGCCACGACAGGTGGTGTCAATGTTTCCACCGCTTGCGTTTTGTCTTTATTTTGAGATTCATCAGACAACATTTTATCAATTTTTGCCTTTAACCGTTCTAAATCAGGAGATTTTGAGATTAAATCTGGCTCAGTAGGATACATTTGCCTAACCGCTTTTGACAACCAATCAAAAGCTTGTTGATATTCTTGATTTAACTCATACATCTGGGCAACCTTCATTTGAGCAGGAGCATAACCATTCCCAGCAGCTTTTAAATAATAATAAAGAGCCTTTTCATCATCCCTTTGGAGCCATTCATTGGCTTGATAAATCTGCCCCAAACGCATGGCTGAGTCAATATGCCCTTGTTCAGCAGACTTTTTATAAAAAGCCAACGCTTTTCTAAGATTTTGGGCGGTATATTTCCCCTCCTCATACGCTTTGGCAATGATGTATTGGCTATCTTTATCCCCATAATCGGCTAATTTTGCGTGAAATGCCATTTCCCAATAACCATCATCTTTGGGCGTTATCTTATCAGATGTTTCTTTTTGATACGCTCTTAAAAATTTTTGATTTTGAATTTGTGCCTTATTATGTGCTTGAATTTTGGCAATTTCATCTCGTTGTGCGGGTGTTAAAGAGGCACCTTGAGCAATCCCTTGCCCGCCCATCAAAAGAAAAAAACAAATCGATACGTAATAAAATAGTTTCTTTTTCATCATTTTTATGGTATAAAATAGCCTTAATTATGTTTGTTATAGTCACTATAGCAGAAGAAAGTTAAAAAGGAAACAAAAAAACACAATGAAAAAGGTTTTAATTATCGGGGCGGGATTAGCAGGCTGTGAGGCTGCTTGGCAATTATTAAAAAGAGGGATTAAAGTTAAAATGGTTGAAATGCGACCAAATAAACAAACCCCTGCACATAAAACAAAGCTTTTTGCCGAACTGGTATGTTCTAATTCTTTAAGAAGTGATGATCATGAAATTAACGCTGTTGGTTTAATGCACCATGAAATGCGACAACTGGACTCTTTAATTATGAAAGCAGCCGATGCAACCAAGGTGCCAGCTGGGGCTGCTCTGGCAGTTAATCGTGATGAATTTGCAACCTATATCACGCAAAAACTAAGCAATCATCCTCTATTTGAATTAGAGCAAAAAGAAATGGCTTTTTCAGATATCCCAGACGATATGCCAACCATTTTAGCAACAGGTCCCCTCACCAGCCAAAAAATGGCCGATGGGTTACAGGCCTTTACTGAAATTGATTCTTTGCACTTTTTTGATGCCATTGCACCGATTGTTTATCGTGATAGCGTCGATATGACAAAAGCTTGGTATCAATCCCGTTATGACAAGGGCGATGGAACGGATTATTTAAATTGTGCCTTAACAAAAGATGAATATAACACTTTTATTGACGCTTTATTAGCGGGTCAAAAGGTCGCTTTTAAAGAATTTGAAAAAAATACCCCCTATTTTGAAGGGTGCCTCCCTGTTGAGGTGATGGCTGAACGAGGACGGCAAACATTGCTTTTTGGTCCGATGAAGCCTGTCGGTCTGTCAAATCCACATGAAGGGGGACGCAGACCCTTTGCGGTGGTACAACTGAGGAAAGAAAACAAGCAAGGGACGCTGTTTAATTTGGTTGGATTTCAAACAAAATTGACCTATTACGCTCAAAATGAGGTTTTTCGCCTCATACCTGCTTTAAAAGATGCGGTCTTTGCCCGTTTTGGCGGGATTCACAGAAATACGTTTATTTCAGGGCCAAAAGTTCTCAATGAACGCCTTGGGTTAAAGGGGAAGGAACATGTTAAAATTGCGGGGCAACTTTCTGGTTGTGAAGGGTATATTGAAAGTGCTGCAATGGGATTATTAGCGGGTCTTTTAACCGCTGATGAGAATATGCCACTCCCGCCACAAGAAACGGCAATCGGTGCAATGCTCAAACACATTACCAAGGAGGCTGAGGCTGAAACCTTTCAACCGATGAACATTAATTTTGGGTTATTCCCTGAAATTGAAGTACCAGAGGGGAAAAAGAAAATCAAAGGGCAAGAGAGAAAATTAGCCTATACCGAACGGGCAAAAAAAGCCTTTAACGCTTGGTGTGAAAACTTAAATACAACCGCAAAATAATAAATGTTAAAAACAAGGGTGCCACAAAAAAGGCGCCCATTTTTTGGTTTTGAGATAAAGAATTTAGTGTTGAGATAAAGAATAAAGATTATCAATCGCCTGAACATAATAAGATTGAACCTGAGCAATCGCCACATTATCCGCTGATGGGATTTGTTGCAATTGATTTAAAATATGGTCTTTAATGCGTTCAGGCAAATGAAGGGAAAGGGCAATTTTTCGTGTCACATTAAAATAAAAATGATACATCCACCCAAAATAAACCAACCCGCTATCAGGCAATGTTTTAACATCTTGATAATTAACGTATTTTTTATTTTGAATAGCCCCTAAAACAGATGCGGACACATCAGGGGTTACAACCACTTTTGAATAAGGAAAAAGCGTGTCAAAAACTTTTAAATTCGTCAACACATCTGCATCCTTGACCATATGACAACACGCTAAAACAAGCTCTTTTTCCAATTTATCCAATTGCAAAAATGACTGATAAAGGGCAATGAGAGATTGCTGAGCCTCTTGCGATATGAGATAAAATTTTGCATGATGTTGCGGTGTATCTGTCAGGAGTAAATCATCCATTTGATCATGCAACAAAAGGGCTGAAAGCAACATCACATCTGTCACATTATTAAGGTTAAGAGGCATAACTGTTTTTAAATAATGCATCCCCTCTGCCCCATGGATAAAACGGGGGATTTTAACCCCTCTTTCATCAAATTCAAACGCCCGACCGATATCATGCAACAAAAAAGCTGATTCAAGAGCTTGTCGCATCAGGGGTGAAAGCCCTGCAAAAAAAGGTTCTTGCCTCATGAGTTCACGCCCTGTTTCAAGCACCCTTAAGCTATGATGATATTTCATATCCAACCAATTGCGATTGCCCTTTTGATAGGTGTTTGATTGAATTTCATCAAAATGATATGTTGATTTTAATAAAGATAGGTATGTGTTCATCATTTTTATTTGAGATAATCCGATGCCTTTACCTCACCCTTTCTTGCTGTGTCCGCTTCAAAATAAGCAAATTTTTGATAATCACCTGCACAAGAGGCAAAAAGAGAGCCAGGGAAAATTTGAACAGCATTATGCAATTTACGCAGAGCTGCGTTATAAAAACGACGAGAAGCAGAGATATTTTCTTCAATATCTTGATAGGTTTTCATCGCTTCAACCATCACCTCATTCGATTTTAAGAGTGGATAATTTTCAACTGAAACGAACAATTCAGATAATTTTGAGGAAAGCTTACCCTCAGCCTCAAACTTTTGGGCTGAACCAGACGCAGCGGCCATGGCTGTGGTACGCAGTTGGGTAATTTCTTCCATCATCTTTTTTTCATGCGTCATAAATTTTTGTGCAATGGTGAGAATGTTTGGCACAACGCTATAACGTCGCTCCAACTGCACATCAATACCACTTAATGCTTCATTTAAAAAATTGCGGGCTTTAATCACTTGAACATAAAAATGATACAAAACAGCACAAACAAGTACAATCGCCATGATAAACAAAATCATTATTAACTCCTTTCATATATAAATTGGTTGTTTTAAATTTTATCACCTAAAATAAAGAGAATGTAAAGAAAAAAAATAATCATTGCGAAAAAGAAAAAGCTGTGGCATAGTGCTTTTAAAGAATAAGGAGCTGATTATGGTTATTATCCCATCCCAATATGATATTGATGAAAAATTAAAAGAGCAAAAAGAGGCATATCTCATCACCTCACTTGAGGATTATATGGCCCTTATTCGCAAACACATTTTCCCCAAACTTGCCCTTGCAGAGGAAAAGCGAAAAACACTCAAAAAGATGATTTATCTTTTGCATGGGATAACAGTTATTGGTTTGATAACTTGTGTTTATTTTACATATCAAGCCTATCTTTCTAACACCAAATTTTGGGATTTATTTTATCTTTTAGCCCTCATCCCTTCCCTCATTGCATGGGTGAAAGGGGAAGAATTTATCAAACAGCAAAAAAATGATTTTTTAACAAATTTACTTGATTTTATTGGTGCTTTTGAAAAAGGGCAAGACACCATAACGGCTGATTTTTTAAATAATTCAGCCCTTTTTCCAAATATTGTTTGTCAAGAGGGGAGAGAAAAGTTGTCATTTTTTTCTCAGTGCAGAGCTGGTTTATTGAAACACTTTTGCCCCGTTCAAATTGATGAAGCTTTTAAAGGCCATTATAAAAACACCCTTTTTTCAGTCGCAGAAACGCTTTTAAAATATACCAAAAGAAGTCGGAAACACCGAAGAACTGTCAGCGTTTTTAAAGGGGTGATGATTGCCATTAAATTACAAAAAGAGATTAACTCGCAAAGTGTGATATATAATGAATTTTTAACCTTTAAACAGGCATTTAGCGATCTTGAAAAAGTGGAATTGGAAGATGATGAATTTATGAAAGAATACAACATTTATTCCACCAATCAAATGGAAGTGCGATTTATTTTAACCCCTCGTTTTATCGAACGATTAAAAAAGATGAAACAAGCCTTTCAAACAAAACGCATTGATATGGCGATTTTTGAAAACCATTTGTTGTTGTGTTTGCACGTTAATAAGAATATGTTTGAACCGTTTTCAGTTTTTAAATCCTTATACAATATGCGTCCATATGTTCGTTTTTATAATGAAATGAAAAGTGTGACGCAACTCATTGACGTGCTACAAATTGAAAATGATAAAGAAAGAATGCAATTTAAAAATTATTTTTGATTAACGCTCTTGATCTGCTTTTTTTCGATACAATGCTTTCTTTTTCATTTGAGCAAGGCCTTGTTCAATTTGCTTAATAAAATCATCTTTCTTAAGCTGTTGTGCCAAATCAAGAGCGGTTTGGTTGCGTGAATTTTTCCGCTCTAATGAAGCACCCTTTTGAACCAAATAAAGAAACATTTTTACGTCATCCGTGCGAACTAAATAATGTAATAAGGGAGCAAAAAAATCAATTGCCTCATCACTTTTATAATGAAGATAGCTCATATTTATATCAGCACCATTATCGAGCAACACGTCAACCAATTTTGTTTGCCCTGTTTTAACGGCTAATGCCAACGCACTGAGCCCCTTTCCATCAAGATTGGTTAAGTTAGCCCCCTGCTCTATCAACCGTTTGGCAAACCATTTTTGATTAAAGCTTCTTTGACGTTCAGGGGTATGAATCACATAGTAAAGAGGCGTTTTATTTTCCCCATCTCGCAAATTAACATCTGCATCGCGTGATAATAAATCTTCCACCGCAGAGTGAACCCCTTTTTGAATGGCCAGTGATAATAAAGGCGTATTTTGGTACATGGTCGAATTAACATTAATCCCTTTATCCAATAATTGATATATGTGTGGGGTGTTATTATCTTGCACCAAAGCTTGGATATAATCTTCGGTCTGCGTCACCAACATTGCAAGATTTTGAACCATCCGCTGGACAGTTGCCTTTTCATAAACAAAAACCTCAGAAGAAAACCCTTTGGCATAACTGATAATCACATGCCCAATATCAGGAACACGATAACGCCCGCCATTTGTCACATAATCATGGACCCGATCCATCACAAAAGAGGCAAACGCTTTGCGTGACATATGAGGGGCATTTTTAATCCATTCATCCCCTGTTGTGGTTGAGGCTTTTTCTTTTAAAACCAAATCCTTATATGAAAGATAAAGCTTTTCTCTAAAATCAATAATATCCATTGTATACGCCCTTTAGAAATACATATATTGGAGTATAACAGATTTATGGATTTTTGTCAATAAATTTTATCGACCACCATTGTTGCGACTCATTGCCATATGAGGTGGATTGATTTTCGTTTTTTCTCCCATATGAACAGCATTTTCAACCTGAGCTAATTGTTGTTGTGCCGTGTCAGAAATCACCAATACATCTAATTTTGAAAGAGGGATATTATATTCTTGACTCACACGGTTTAAATGGGTTAAATATTCTGCCTCATCCCCCTCTATAGAGAACAACATTGTTGGTGCTTTTTTTAAATTATTAATCCCTTGTTTTTCATAAAATTCTTTCCACCCATTTTTTGTATTTTCAGCCATTAATTTGGGGATATTACGTCGAACGATCTCTTTTTGTGTTTGATATAGGTTGCCATTATTTTTTTGAAGGGTGCTCTGAAAAGTTCGTAGGCCATCTTGCATAAGAGCCAAATTTTCAGTTGAAAGTTCGATATTTTCTTTTCGTGCATAGCGTTCAATATCAGCCCGCAATTGCTCTGGCGTTTTGGCTAAAAAAGTAGCTATTTGCTCTCGATCAGGGTGTAAAGATGAAAATACAATATGCGTTAAATTATGGGCTTTATCCCAAGCCTCAGCTTCAGCCTCCCGTAATAAACTTTTTACAAGTACCTGTCTTGGTGATAAATTAGCTTTTCTATTTTCACCTAAATACGCTTGTTTTGCATGCAACAATTCATGTGCCAAAGTTATTGTTAATTCATTTTTTCCCAGTTTATCTCCCAAATTTGCAGGCATTATCACTTCACCACGCGTATATAATCCAAGACCACCACCTTTAAAAAAGTTTGTTGTTCCAACAGGCATATTTGGATCTAGATTTGCGATAATATTTTGCCCTTGGGGGGTTGAGGCAATCTCATACAAAGCTTCTTGCAACATTTTTTCATCCCCAAAGGAAAACCAAGCCCCTGAGAGATTGCGATATAATGTTTTAAAATTATCCGCATAGGCTTTGCGGGCCTTATCCCGCTTTTGCGGATCTTTATCTAACACATCAACAGGCTCGGGATACAGCTGGTCAAAGGAATGTGAGGCAAATGAAGAATCCACGCTTTCATCCACAGGTATTGCATTATTCTGTAATGTCTTCATCATTTCCTCCTATAAATTTTATGCCGTTCGAGATTTATCTGGCAACCGCTGAAGGGCTGGCGTTGGTGTTGTTTTTGGTTTTTCAGCACTTGCAAGAGCCCGTCTAACATCTACATGTTCCGTTGCGTTTGAAGTGGGCTTTACCTTTCCCTCTTTCGTGATGATTTGAACACCATCTGATTCAACATCTGTCGCAATGCGTTCACCTAAGCGGTTATGCGTGTGAAGTTTAATCCCATATTTTTTGGACAAATAAGCACGGATTTTTTGTGCTTTGGGCAATAAGGGATTGCCATCAGCATCTGTTTTTTTTCCTTCATGAATTTGTCGGCTAAGTCTTGATATTTCATATAACTGCTTGTTTAAATCAAGATACGCATCCATAAAAGCCTTTGCTTTTTGATAAGCGGGGCTTTTTTCACCACCTTTAAATTCAGATGGGTCTAATTTTTCCTCTCGATCAATGCATTTATTGATGTGGGTTATCTCCTCCTCAGAGGCGGTCTTTTTAACCCCTTGAATCAAGGGCGAAAAAATATCCTTTACCTTTTGAGGCAATGGATCGCCCACCCGCACAGAAACACGATTTGCCATTCGCAAATAATCTTGCATTCTTTTTTGTGAATCTGTTGAGGGTTGATCCAATATAAAATTAAATTTACTTGCGATATAACCATGCCAACGACTATGAAGCATGGTATAATCTATCCATGGGGCTTTTTGAGCAGTGATATCGGATGCAAAATCAATTGTATAACGTTGTTGCATCATGTGTGAATAACGGGTGGCTTTTTGAACATCTACGGCCCCCGTTTTTGGGTCATAATCCACCGCTTTTTCATACGCTTGAACTGCTGAGGTGGGGATATTATACATCTTTTGTAACAAGGGATTGTTTGATTCAACTCTCAACTGTGTTGAAAGGGCCTGCGGTGCTGCATCCATATAAATACCATACAAATCACCCACGTTATTTAAATAAGGTACCTGCCTTACATGTTGCATCTCATGCAAAAACAGTGTCCCAATATTAAATAAAGCCGCTCTTTCAAGCACATCAGATGTTAAACTTTCAGCAGGCAAAGAACCATCGGCTCTATAGGTCTTGGCAGATTTTTTCACATCTTCTTCAATCCGATCTTGCAAAACATGAACATCATGAGGTCTAGCAAAATTAATATAGCCTCTCCACCATGAAGGATCACCCAATCCAGCTTTTGAATGTAAAACGATTTTAGATTCTGCTTGTTTTGTGTCTGATATTGTTTGCGGATTCCCCAAACGTTGATTTTCATTTGTAATGGTTGTCCAAATGGCCATACGCCCTGTTGGTGTTTTTGCCACCTCTTTTAAAGCCTCAGCCAATTTTTCAGTATCCGTCCCCCCTTCAATACTTTTTTTAATGGCATTAACCAACCAAGTGGGGGGATAATAATATTGAAATTTTTTCTGCCAAGAGATATTTTCTTTTTCCTTATCCGTGGAACTTTGCAATAAATGTTCACAAAAAAAATCGATTGCCTCATTTATATGAACACCATTTTTGTCATATTCTGAAGCGGTATACGCATTTTCAAGAATTGGTTTTTGTGCCGTTTGTGCCATATGTGACGCCCCCCATAACACCCATACTCTTTATATTATAACATATTTTTGATTTTTGAACAAATTTAATTGCTCATGGCTCTTAAATTGGCAACCCCTTGCATGGATTGTTCAAGCATTTCATCAGGTAAAACACGCGTTCCTTGCCAATTTTGAGAACGATTTTGTTCCGCCAAGTGAAAGCCAGCTTGTTTGCCAACTTCAATTAATTCAGCATAAACTTGCATCTCCGTTTGGGATAGATTCAACCTTGTTAATGAGGCACGTGGAATGTCATATTCATGAGCCACACGGTCCAAATGTTGGTGGAATGTTTGGATATTCCCTTGCTGTGTAAGATGCCCCTTTTTCATCGCTCTTGTGGTATAATCCATTGCTTGGGCGGTGTAATAAGCTTTCCACCGTTCATTTTTATCACGACTGTCAGGGTCAGAAAAAGCAGCCATACAATCCAAAATTTCAGCCCCTACATACGATTTTTGTGCTTGATACAAATTGCCGTCAGCTTCTATCAACTCTTGTTGAAACAAATAAACAGGGTTTGTTTTGCGAAATGCATCTTCATTCAAATTGGGAAATTTTCGTTTCGCAACACTTAACAAATCCATCCGCATAAATTTTGAAATTTGCTCTTTATCAGGGCGATTGGTTTTAAATGATTGATTCATCACCCGAAATAAACGATCCCACCCTTCAGCCTCAGCCTCAGCCACAAGCGAGCGAACCATCACCTGCCCCGCACTCATCCCCTTGGTTTCCATCTCACCCAAATGGTGCTGTTTGGCATGCAACAACTCATGAAACAATGTCTGTATGGGCATTTTGTCATCCATTGTTTTTGAATTTAAAGAAACTTTCCCTTGATCTGAAAAAAAGACCCCCTCCACATCCGAAGAAAAAGAACGTGTGCTTTCAATTTGCATACGAGGGGACAAATTGGCAATCACATTTTGACCATAAGGGGTTCTGGCAAGCTCAGCCAATGTTTCTTTCATCAGGCTCTCATCACCAAAGGAAAACCATGCCCCTGAGATATTTTGTTGCAAGCGTCTATAATTATAGGCATACGCTTTGCGTGCCGTTTCTCGATTTTGTGCGTCTTTAGATAAAACGTCTAATACCTGAACCATTTAAACCCCCTTTAATGCACCTTATTTTTTTAATCTAACATAGAATTATAAAAATAACAATAAAAAAAGAGTAAAAACGATAAATTTTATAATGGTTCTCAAGTGGTTCTTATCGCATATTTTGCCGTTGGTTAAAATGAGGCGTTAAAAACTGGTGAGAGGCAATAATTGTTTGCATCTGTGCCAACGCTTTTTTCAACCGTTCTTTTTTAAACTTAAAAGAAATAAGCTCCTTTTCATAAGTTTGAATGAAATGAGGGACAGCCTCCTCATCAATATAAAGTGTCACTTTTTTATTTTTTGCTTTCATTGGCCGAAAAATAGGTGCTTTAATGCAAGTGGCTGATGAATTTTGCTTTTCAAAGAACGCCTTTTGATAAATGTCATAAATAAAATGAGATAATTTTTTAAATTGTTCTTTCTCACCACGACCCAGCACATCCCACAACTGATAAAGATTTAAATACCCTTTACAAACTGGCTCAATGGGCTTTTTTTGAAGGATACTTTCCACCACAAAAGGATTTAAATCGAGCAAAGTGGCGTAACGGGTCACAAATGTTTTGATACCTTTTGTATCAAGTGCATAAAGCAAACGCCCCTTATTTTCTCGTTTCGTTAAAAAGAAAAGAGGTTGATCATTTTTATTATCACTATTGAGTGAATTTCGCACCCCATTTTCAAGACAAATATCCCGTAAAAGGGCGTCGTTTTTTCTTGAAACTTTCAAATAAGAGGATAATTCACTCAATGCGATATACTCTTTTTGCCAAGGGCGAATGAAACGCACCCCAAGCACCGAATCAATGCGATTAGGGCAAGCCCCCTTTTCCTCAAAAAAGGGGCGGTGTTTTTTAATCAAGGCAAGCATTGCCTCTTTATTTTTAATATAGATGCGAATTTTGTTATGAAAAAATGTATCAACAAACACCTTTTCTTTTTTATTGGTTTTTAAATCTTGATATGTTTCATTTGAAAACGTGGCATAAACCTCAGCACTTAATTCAGCCTTTGGCGGTAATGACAAGATTTGAAACAACTCTTTTAATGGGAGCATTTCTTGTTGGTAAGGCGTTACAGGTGTCAATCCTGCAAAAAGGTTCAATTTTTTCTCACTCGCCCCCATGGATTTTAACTTATCATAAAATAAAGCTGTAAAATAAGGCATTAAATCCGCCACCAAGAGGACATAACCATTTTTTTCAAAAACAAGGGGTTGTAACTGCGGTTCGCCCTTTTTCATAACCAGCACTTCAACACTATGACACGTTGGCTGTTGGATAAATGCGGCTAATTTTTCTGTATCCGTTATATCCAGCATCTGAGCGATTTTTTTAACACCAATAGCCGTCACATCCTTATGAAAATTGCAATTGCTCAATTGCAATTCCAAGCGGTCAAAACCCATTTGTTCTAATTGTGTTAAATGTGTTTTAATAAAGGTAGATATCCCCGCTTTTTGAATGGTAAGAGATTGCCCATCCATCTGAAAGACAGGGATTTTTTGACCATTTGCGTGATATGTTAAATCAAAAGCATTTTTTAAAATATATGTTTTTAATTGTTTGATTGTAACTTTGCTCCCCGCTTTATAAGAACGGATAAAATATTTCAAATCACACACCTGACATTTTTCATCAAGACGTTTAGCTTCACTTCTTAAATAAGTGTAAAATTTCTTTTTAAACAGCGGATAAAACTCTTTTTTCAAGAAAAAGCGATACGCACCAGAGGGCAATAATTGATAGGTAAACCATTTTTGAAAAAGAGGTAAAATTTGACCCGTTTTATCCTCTAAAGACGACAAAATGAACCGCTCTAAATAACGAGATAAATCTGTTACCGTTTTTGAATTAAGACAGAATTTTTGGCATAATGTCCAACAATCTAGTTCCTCATGAAAAAAACGATTGTGGGGCGTAAAATATTTTTCAACACGCCGATTTTGAGGGGTCATCATTCTTAGGCCTTTCGTTGTCTTTGTGAATTGATTTTTAATTGATAAACCATCTTTTCAAACACAGGAATTGCATTTTTATCAATCGCATAACTGATATGCCCCGATGGTAACCGCACAGGTGTGAACATCTTTTTTTGAACCGACACACCATTTGAATCGGTGACTGGATAGGTCGTATCAAGATACTTTTTATGCACATATGTGTTAAAACGATTGCTTTCAAGATTTAAAAGCTGTGCCAACGCATTCAGAGCTACCAAATTATCATTTAAAGGGGGAATCACCGATTCGCCCGTGACATCTTTTAACCGAAGGGGAGAAACCCCTTTTTTAAAAAAGAAATCACTGTGCTTTTTCACAAAGAATTGAACAGCCTCTTGATTTTCAAACAAAAATCTGGCCGAACGATTGGTTTTTGCCTTAATAAACACAGGACGTTTTTCAAAGGTGCCATCAGGCTTTTTATATAAGTACGTTTCATTTGAAAAGGAGGCTTCAATTTCTTGACTAAGTGGTAAAAATAACGACGATTTCATCCCTAATTTATAAAAAACATCTCGCATTGCAACCATTTGAAGGGAGCGTCTTGGTAAACGAGATTTCCCCATCAATTCATCCAATCTAAAAGAGGCAATGCCTAGAGATAACAAATCCTTATAAAACAGTTTAAAAAAGGCACGCACATCTTTTTCCAACACATAATATTTTATTTTATCTTTCACATAATACGGATGAAACAAAGGCTGTTTTTTACCCGTTTTAGGATTCAAAATCTTTTTATTATAAGCTTTTTGGGACTGTAACAATTTTTGAAATAGGGTTGTATATTGCGATAGATTAGACCGCAAAAACAATTTATGGAGTGTGAGTGCTTCTTTTGGTAAATCAACGCGTCTTTGTTCCTGATTTAAAATGTAATGGAATCCGAAAATGCCAAGTTGTTCAAGCTCAGCCTGATACTTTGTCACAAAGGGGATTATCGCCTTTTTACGCATGCTGAGAATGTTATTTTCATAATCAAACATCTTTTGCGTTAAGACATTGCCCTGTGCATCAACATCTTCAAACGTATCAGAAAGAGGCTTGTCCAAAATAAAAGCTTTCAACTTTTTATCAGATACCAAGCTACCAGATACCTCTAACAAAAAACGACGCAGGGAAATCCATTCATTTTGAGCCTCAATTTCCGATGCTTTTTTTTGCAGTAAAGGGCCGTATTTTTCTTTCACAATGGGTAATAAAGAGGCATTAAAATGAAAAGTCGTCGATCTGCGTTTTCCCTTAACATAAAAAAACATCGGCTCCTCACAATTTTCGCCTTTTTGATTTTGATAACAAATGGTGGTGTTGAAAAAATTATCAACAATAAAATCAGATAATAACCGCACATTTTTGGAGTTTTTTGTGAATTTTTTTGTAAAGTCCCATAGCGTTATAACAGGTGCTGGTGCCTCATCATAAATGGGCATATTATGCAATAAAGCTAACAAACGTGATTTATTGACCCCTAATTGAATCAACTCTTTTTGATACGCATCTAAAAAAGCCAAGACCCCTGCTTTTGACACGAGATATGAAATTTCCCCCGCTTTTAGGCCATATACCCTTAAAAAACAAGGACGCTCTTTCTTTTCAAGCACACGAGGTGTTATCAGCTCGTTCACATTTGGTGTTTGACGCATTTTTTCAAATTGATACACATCTTCAAACCCAGTGTAGGAAGCTGGATAGTATTTGTCATCAAGTGCTTGATGCAATTTTAAAAACGCCTCAGAGCGAACAGGAACACCCAACAACGCACAAAATTCAGTAAATGAATAATAATCCTTTTTCCACATCAAAGGCTTAAAATAGACAGCTTCTTTATGATAAAACATGAAACAACCCTTAAAAAAAACATATAAAAACGACAAATTAATAATATATTAACACTATTTTTATGTTTTGTCAATTATTTTATAAATAAAACACAAAAGGCAAAAAATATCTTGTTGACATCTGAGCAAAAAATGCGTATAAATACATCAATAAATTTTGGAGGTTGTCATGAAAAAAATTGAGGACATATTAGCAGATCTCGTCGCTTTTAAAACAGATAAATTTGAAAAAACAAATGAACCGATTATTAATTATGTTTGTGCGTTGTTAGATGAAGAAAATGTCCCATATCACCGCATTAAAAATGAGAAAACAGGCCTTGAAAGCCTGATTGCTGGGATTAATTTTGATTTTCCAGAAGAAAAGGCTCCTCTTGCCATGTTTGTCTGTCATTTAGATACCTTTCCAACCGATGAAAAATTGTGGGAAACAAACCCATATACATTGGTTGAAAAAGAGGGTGTCCTCTACGGTCTTGGCACCGTAGATGCAAAGGGATTTGCCGCACTTTGCTTAAATGCAATTCCCTTAATAAAGCAAACAGGTAAATCTGTTTTATTAGGGTTTAGTGCTGATGCCGATTCTGATTTTTTAACCATTAAAGATATGATGCGATTTTTAAAAAAACGCAAGAATAGGCCAACTTATGCCTTTGTTGGCAAACCAACTGGGATGCAAATTGTGACTGCAAGCCCTGGGTATGTTGGCTTTAGAACCATTGTGACAAGTCCTGGTGGGCATGCGGTACACAAAAATGTGGCAAGTGCTCTTTATGCTGGGTCAGAAATGATTGCCTTTATTGAGAGAATGGGTGTTCTTTATAAACCAATGGCAACTTATTTTAATGTCGGGGTTGCCAAGGGAGGTGTTGCACGCAACCGTATCGCAGACCGCTTTGAATTTGAGTGGGAAATGCGATTTACTTACAAAGGGCCAACCGCTGTTGCGATGTATCATATTACAAAATTGCATAGAAAAGTGCATGGGGCAAATAATGTTGAAATTGACCTCAAAATTGAACAGACATTCCCTGCTTTTGTTGAAGGCAAGCACACCAGAATTGTCAAGCTGTTACAAAAGATAAATAAAGAAAAACAGCTGTATCAAGTAGATTATCCAACTGAGGCGGCTTTTACAAAACGCAACCGCATTAAAACAGTTATCATCGGCCCAGGAGAAGAAGCCGTTGCAAGAAAACCAAATGAACATGTTTTAGCCTCTGAGTTATACCGTTGCCAAACCATGCTAGTGAAATTTTTAAATAAGATTAATTAAAAATTGACATTTATTTAAACCTTTTGTATGATAAAAAGAGGTGGCGGGTGACTTTTTAACACTTTATAATATTAAAGCTTTTAAAACGAGGATTTTATGCAAAAAACAACAAAACAATTCATAGGGATATGCTCTTTTTTCATCCTTGCATTTGTGGTTTTGACCCATTTATTTTTCACAACACGAAAAGCAAATAATTTATTTGAATTTTTACGCATCCAAACAACAAATGCCTATGGGCATGCCTCTTTATTTGCAAAAGAATATTATAACCACCCTATTGATGTTACTTTTTATAACATTCAGGATAGAAAAAACGCATTTGTCAGTGTGACATTAGAAAATGTTTCTCCCCTCCTTTGCTCTCAAATTTTAAATCGGGTACGCCCCTTTATGCTTGACGTGTTCCTAAATGAAACACCTGTCTTTTTTGGCAGTGATTGGCGTTGTTTTAAAAAATTAAATCACGATATCACCTTTCAATTTGAAGCGTATAATTACACAACCGCCTATAAAATGGACGAGCCAAAGGCTTGTCTTTCTTTATTCGATTGCAATATAAAAAACAATGAGATATGCTATAAAGGATATTGTTTAAAACGCGAAGTTGCACAATAACTTTCTGAGCAAAAACGTTTCTTTTCACGAGGAATGAACTCAATTTAATTAGGATAGAAAATGAATTTAATACTTTTTCGTTATATTTTAAAGAATTTTGCACTTATCTTTTTTGCAACATTATTTTCATTAGCCGCGATTGTGATGTTGTTTGATATGGTTGAGTTGTTGCGAATTGCCTCAAAACGTGAAAACATTGCTTTTTTAGATATTTTAGCACTCGCCTTTTTAAAGTCACCCCAGATGATGCACATTATTTTACCCTTTATCGTTTTGTTATCGGGGATTATTTTCTTTCTTAAAAAAAGTGCCACATTGGAATTAACTGTTATGCGAGCCATCGGCTTTTCAGTTTGGAACTTTATGGTGCCTGTCTTAACCTTTGTCGCCATTATTGGCATTGTTGATGTAACGGTTTTTAGCCCTTTTTCAGCCCTCACCGCCAAAAGATATGAACGGTTGGAAGAAAGAATCGGCCTGACACGTTCGCATCCCTTTTCTTGGACGGAAAAAGGACTTTGGCTCAGAGATACGCAAGAAGGGCAAACGCTTGTACTGAGAGCCTCTCGTGTCAGACAAGAAAAAAAAGATGTCATGCTGGACAACCTATCCATCTTTGAATTGAATAATCAAGGTCATCTCATCCGTCAAATTGAGGCTGAAAATGGGTTGCTCCATAAAAATATGCTCACGCTCCCGAACGCTTTTATTATTGACCCAATTATTGAAGATAGCTATGTCAAACAGGTTGAAAGTCTGAAAACCAATATCTCTTTAGAGCGGATTTTAGAACGTTTTGACGAACCAAGAACAATGAGTTTTTGGCGTTTCCCACGGTTTATTAAATTTTTAAAAGAATCAGGTTTTACAACCAATGAACATCAAATGTATTTTCATGAGTTAATTGCCTATCCCATCACATTGATTGCTATGATTTTTATTGCTGCGGTATTTGCCTTACCACCAACGATGCGTCAAGGGAAAATCTTGCTCCGTATTGTGTTGGCGGTTTTATCTGGCTTTTTACTCTATTTTTTAGGCAGGGTGACAAATGTGCTGGGTTTGTCACAAAATTTACCCTATTTTTTGGCAGCGTGGGGACCTGCTTTAATGATAATTCCATTATGCGTCTCGGCTTTGCTTCATTTGGAGGATGGGTAGGTATGAGGGCTCGACCGCCTGTGAGTTAAAATGGAGCTCTTGTGTGTATCTAGGGGCAATTTGCTGGGT
>CALARE010000032.1 GCA_937888725.1 uncultured Alphaproteobacteria bacterium
GATTTAAGCACTATTTCCTCCTTTATAGCTGGCTCTTAACCCATCCAACAGGGCGGAGGTAAAAGTAGCCCTTGCGGGCTTTGGTGGCGAGGTTGCCTTTATACCGTCAGCTCTTAACTTACTGATGGTCAAGCTCTTTTATAACCTGGAATTTATGCTTGGGAATAAAATATCCCACTGAGGATTGTGAAACGCTATTAAAAAAATATATCAAAAAATATTAAATTTTGATTGACATTTTTGAATAAATAAGTTACGATAGAACAAAATGGAAACATTTTATTGTGATAAAATGATAAGTTTCGTTATAACATGTTAAAGAGAATGATAAAATTTATATTCTTTGCCATATTGCAGGTGGGAACAATTGTGGCGTTTGTATTATCATATCAAGTGGGGTATGGTATGGGTGAACGCTTCTTCCCACGCAAGGATTATCAAGAATATATACATGTTTGTGAGCGATATTCTTTTAGAACACAAGATTGCGAACAACAATTTCAAAAATTTGATGCTGGGGTGAATAATGATTAGTGTTAAGCAATATTTTATTTCTTGGATTTTTGGTTGTTTGTTCGCATGTTTTTTAGGAATGTTTACAGGCTTTAGCTATTATTTATTCAAAAATCAGCATGAGTGGAAAAAACGGAATATATTTATTGAAAATTGCATAAAAACAGGGCAAACTGAGGAGTTGTGTATCGATAATTTCTACGGTTATAAAATATAGAATTTCCAAAAAAATATTGGTCGGTTAGGACGTTAGAAAATGCAAAAATATATCAAAGTGATGATTTGGTTTTTTATTATTTTATGTTTATGCTGGTTGGGTTATGATTATGTCGTCATCTCTGGTTGTAGGGATTTAGGCGGTCTTTTTGATGAAAAAACAAAAACTTGTCGCTATGATTGTTTGGCAATCAGCAAGCAAAATGGATGCATTAAAATGACAGCTTCACAGGTTGATATTTCCCTTAAACAAGACAGAATTTCTGCACAAATGGGTGATGAAATTTGTTTAAACAATGATTTGCCCATTCATAAAGTGACAAAAGAATGTGATATTGAATTTCATGTAGATGATTGTGAGTCATTAGATGAAAATGTGTGGATCATTCCCAATAGATGCTTGAATTTTAGAAAAAATTAATCAATGGATACCAAAAAAGTATTAAAAAAATGAAAAAGTTTCTTCAAATTTTACGGATTATTTTTGATATTTATTGCTACAGCATGGGGGCATTTGTAACCTATGTATTGATACGATATTTTTTGATGGGGTGATAAAAATGGCATCACAGTATAAAAGTATTTTGAAAGAGTTGGGTGTGTGGATTGTCCTTTTTATCCGTGCCTATTGCTATTTGGTTGGGGTGATTGTTCTGATTGCCTTAACCTATGTGCTGATTGATAAGCATTTTTTTTCAACAAAAGCAGAATATTGTGAAAAAATAGATCTTATCTATGATCCAATATTAGATAAATGTGTCAAAGAATCGGATTAGCAATATCGAGCGAAAATAAA
>CALARE010000033.1 GCA_937888725.1 uncultured Alphaproteobacteria bacterium
TTTAGGCCTGCCGCCAGCGTTCGTTCTGAGCCAGGATCAAACTCTCATATTTATTACAAAAGCTGTCCTGTGCACTCATTCTCTCAAATTACTTATCTCTTTGTAAGTACTATTAACAGAAACCCTACAAAAACTTACCAATATTATATATTCCTATACACTATCTCGTCTTCATAGTCATGCACTACGACGCTCGTCTAGCTTTACCAGAACAACCGTCCGTGCATCTGTTCTTTCCTATTCCTAACTTGTTCAACATCTTGCTCCATCAGGAGCGTGAATGGGAATATAACAGAATAAAAAACAAATGTCAACACCTTTTTTAAACTTTTTTACTTATTTTTATGTGTTTTTTAAAATATATTGATTTATATATACTTTTTTATCATAATTTTACTTAATTCCATCAAAAATGATATAAAAAAGCCTTTTCTATCGTTTTTTAATCGCCATTTTCAAAAAAATATTTCAAAAAAAAAGGAATCTTTTTTCAGATTCCTTTTTTTACGATTCGTTCAAAATCTTATCCCATAGATTTTTCAAGTTTCGATAAAACATCATCTATCGCTTTATCCATATCACTTTCTGACTGACAAATTTGTTTTTTTGATAATAAATCTTTTGTCTTATTCATCACTTGCGTCATCATGACAGATGTTAAATCTTTACGCGTATTCTCATGTATTAAATTAATACGATCTTGCACATCTTGTTTTTTACGCTCAATCTTTTTAGAAAGTTTTTCATCCGCATCTTTTTGTAAAGCAACAACTTCTCGTTCAGCTTCTTGCATGATAAGTGCTTTTTCATTATCCAGATTTTTTGCATGTGCTTCGTAACGTTGATAAAGAGCTTCCGCCTCAACACGAAGATCATGAGCCTCTTTTAGTTCATTTTTAATTATCTCGGACTGTCCTTTTGCCCAAATACGCATTTTTTTAACAACGGGAAATGACAACCCTAAAACAACAATACAAAAGCCTACACCAACCCAAAACTCTGGATTTGACAATTCATTTATCATTTAACCTCCGTCTTTTGAATTGTTGTATTTGCAAGCTTGATTGCCAATTTTTCAGCAATTTGAACAGCCAAATTATCCACTTCATCCACAAAATCAGCTCGAACTTTTTGCATTTGCTTTTCTGTTTCATCGATTTGAGAACGAAAAACCTCATCATGCTCAGCATCAACATGGGCAGAAAATTTTTGAATATCTTGATATGTTTCATTAATAACTTCAGCCTTTGCCTCTTGTGCAGATAAAATATGAGCATTATAGTCTTTCATCAAAACCTCAGCTCTTTCATTTACTACAGAAGCAATGCTTAAATCATTTTCTATCAATTGTTTACGTTCAACAAAAACATCCTGTATCATTGGGAAAATAAAATACTTCATTCCCAAAAACAAGAGCCCAAATGTCAACAAAAGCCAAAAAACTTCGCCAACATACCAAGATGTATCAAATTGTGGAACCATGTTTAATTAGTTTGAAAGAACCAAATAAGCTAAACCAAATGCGAAAAGGGCGATACCCTCAACAAAACCAGCACCAACCCATGCAAATAATGACACATCATTTTTAACATTTGGATTGCGACTAATGCATGAAATAATTGTTGTAAAAATTGATGCAATACCTTTTGCAGCAGCAATCATAGCAAAGCTGATTAAACCAATACCAATGTATTTCATCCCTTCAGCAATTTGTAACATTAAATTTGTATCTGTTTCCATTTTCTTTCTCCTTTAAATTAATGCGAATGAATCGCTTGACCTAAATAAACACTTGTTAAAATTGTAAAAATATACGCTTGCAAAAACGCAACAAACAATTCAAACAAAACTAAAAGACATATAACAGCCAATGGCAATGCACCAAACACACCCATTGAATAAACATATCCAGCAGCAACCTTTAACAATACATGACCTACAAACATATTCATAACCAAACGCAATGTTAAACTAAATGGTTTTGCCAAAAAAGAAATACATTCAACAGGAATAATAATTGGAGCTAAAACAAGTGGCACACCTTTAGGGAAGAATGTTCTGAACCAAGAAAGGCCTTGATGTTTTAATCCAACCAAAATGGATACAAACATACAAAAAAGTGCAAACCCACCAACAACTGCCAATTGACTTGTAAACGTAAAAGAGTAGGGGAACAACCCCAACAAATTACCCATTAAAATAAAAATAAAAATACTAAAAATAAAAGGCAAATAACCTTCATAACCATGACCAATCGAATCTTGTGCTGTCTTTTTAATAAAATTAAACAACCCCTCAACAATAGCCTGTGGTGTTTTTGGAACAACCTCTTGCTTACGAGCCAAAAACCACAACAAAGAAATACCAAAAACAAGGGCCAACACCATAAAAAGAGCTGCGTTCGTAAAGCTCACATCAAACCCCAAAAGATTTAACGGAACAAAACGCCTCACTTCAAACTGGTGCATCAAATGATTCATGATTATTTACCCTCTTTTTTTTGCAAACTAATTGCATATTTTATAACCGACCATATGCCTGCAATACCACCAAGCAAAGTAAGTGCAACTGTTAATTTTTCAGATGTACCAAATAAATTTTGAAACACAATACCTAATGAAGCCCCAATCAATACGCATCCAAATAAATCAACAACAACCTCTGTCACAATTTGATAACCAGATGGTCTTTTATCAGACACTGACTTAGCATCAGAAGCACGTTTTTTTACAGCATTAATTTTTTTAGCTAAATTTTCAGTTTCCTTTGTCATCACTTCATCAACCTTCCATCTAAAGCTTTAAAGATAGCATTCTTATCCGTACCTTCAACTTTCTCAGATTGAGTTCCTTTTACAACAACAACCGTAGGCATACCTGTTACACCATACAATTCTGACAGATTCGTACGTTGCTTAATAATTGTTTTTTTCAATTCTTCATTTGCCAAACATATATCTACATCATTTTTTGTCATTCCACCAAGCATTGTTGCAAAGCGTGTCATAACCTCCCGTGGTTTTTCAGCGTTTGCCCACATCATTTGATTTTCAAACATGACAGACATAAAAGCATCATACTTATCTGGCGAAATGCATCGTGATATTGTAAAACCTGTCATTGCCATTGAATCATAAGCCATATCCACATGGATTAATTTTGCCTTACCTGTATCAACATATTGAGATTTTAACTCTGGCATAATATCGCGATGAAAAATAGAACAATGCGGGCAGGTTAGGGATGAAAATACATAAATTATTGCTGGATTTTGTTTATCTCCATAAACACGCAAATCTGTCGGTTTTAAATCAGATGGCAAAGACGCTGCCAAGACAGAAGCACTCATCAACAAAGAATAAACAAATAACAAACCCTTTTTCAGCATTACTTTCTTTCCCCCATAAAATTCAACACAAACCAAAATAAATTAATAAAATCTAAATACAATGCTAAAGCACCACGAAGTGCAGAAACATCTCTTTCTTCCTCTGATGAACACAAATAATGCATTTGTTTCAATTTTTGTGTATCATAAATAGCAAGGCCTGCAAAAATAACAACACCAATTAATCCAAGAGCCATTGTTAAAAAGCTTGATTTCAAAAATAAATTAACCAACATAGTCAGAATCAAACCAATCAACCCCATAGATAAAAACGACCCCCAAGCCGTTAAATCTCTTTTTGTACTTCTAGCATATAAACTTAACCCCAAAAAAGAACCCGCAGTTACTAAAAATGCTTGAAATGCAGAGCCAGATGTATATAACAAAAAAACGTTTGATAAGGAAACACCCATTAATGCAGAAAACACAAAAAACAACATCTTTGTTTTTGCTACATTCAATTGATTTGCTGCTGAGTGCATAAAATAGATTAAAATAAGAGGAGCAAAAATAGAAATCCAGCCCAAAACGGAGTATGTAACACCATTTGCTGTTGTTTTATAGAACAAATGAATTAATGGCTCTTTTGTTACTAAATATGCACATAAAGCTGAAACACCTAATGCATTTGCCATATACCCATATACTTTTGAAAAGTATGTTTGTAGAGAATTTTCCCCTCTTTCAACTGTTAAAACAGGTTGCGATTTAAAATCCATTTTTTATCCTTTCATTTATACAGATGGTACATCTTATACTAAACTTTAACTGAAAAAACAAGCGTTTTTTCATATTTACATATTTATAGATTAAAACGCAAAAAAACAAGCCACAAAAAAATAGAGTGTCCACTTTAGAACACTCTATTCAAAAAACATTTATAACCGTTATTAATTATGCTGATTTACGAAAATTTTTTAATTCTGCAGCCTCATAATCATCTAAATTCACAATTTCATAATTTGATTTATCAGCCATTAATTTTCTAAGCAACATATTTGTGTGCATATGACCAGATTTAACACCTGAAAAATGAGCAATAATTGGCATACCAACTTGATACAAATCACCAACCGCATCCAATGTTTTATGCACAACAAACTCATTCTCGCTACGCAAACCTTCTTTATTCATAACAGAATCACCATCAACCACAACCGCATTTTCTAAAGAGCCACCCTTCGCAAGCCCCATTGAACGGAGCATTTCAACCTCTTGTGCAAAACCAAAAGTTCTTGCATAAGCAACTGAATCCTTAAAAGAACGCTCTGACAAAACGATTGAATATTCTTGACGACCAATAACCTTTGATTTTGAAAAATCAATCATAAAGTCTATTGATAAATTTTTATCTGCGGGATACAAACAAACACTCGCACCCTTACCATCATCAAAAGAAACCTCTTTCAATACTTTAATTGCTTTTAATGGTGCATCTTGTTTTACAACACCAGCACATTCAATCAAAGTCACGAAATCAGCAGAAGACCCATCCATAACAGGCACTTCAAAATTATCAAGTTCAATTAAAACATTTGTGATTCCAAACCCTGAAAAAGCAGCCATCAAATGCTCAATCGTCCCAACAGTGACACCGTCTTGATTACCGACACAAGAGCACATTCTTGTATCAACAACCGTTTCAAATGAAACAGGAATAAGATTGTCTTTATCTGTCACATCAGTCCTTTTAAAAACAATACCAAACCCAACAGGGGCAGGGTGCATTGTCATATGTACCTTAACACCACTATGCAAACCAACTCCCACACAAGGAATAGCGTTTTGCAATGTTTTTTCACAATGCGTATAAGAACTTAATGTTTTAATCTCTGCAATCATAACAAATCTCCTTTGTTTTGCTTTTATGGCTCAAGGATATCGTTTTATGCTTAATTATGCAAATCAATGATTATTTCAAATTATTACAAAAACAAAAACAATATATAAATTATTATTTTTCAATAAGTTAGTTCATTTAAATCTTTTAACTTGACTTATATAAAAAAATATTCCACACTGCATTTATGAAAATTTTAAACCGCATAAACAAGTTTATCCATCAATCAAAAGTCTTCAGATATCGTACATATAAGAAGATTTCTGGTGTCGGACACAGAAAAGCAGTTGACCGCATATTCTTTAGTATTATGCTTTCATTGTTGGCACTTGGGGCAGTGGCATTATTTGCCTCTGGTGAAGATAAAAAACTTACAGAAATGGAATTAGCTGAACAAAATTTGGCCATTTCTAATGAGCAAGAAATTGTTCATGAAGATTTGGGTGATGAACCCGTCATTGAAGAAACACCATCACCATCTATCGCTGATTTAGAAAACAAAGTTCTTCTAAAAGAGGCTATATTAAAAACACATGTTCTCAAAAGTGGTGAAACATTTTCTTCATTTTTAAAAAAATCTGAAATTGATTCTACATTGCATCTTCAAATTACAGAAACGCTTTCATCTTTGATAAATCTGAACACGCTCGATCAAGGGACATTGTTTTTAACATTTATGGATAATAATAATTCCTTTCTGGGACTTGCCATTCCATCTCAAGGAGGGGAAGTTATTTCTGTTATTAAAGAAGAAGATGGCACACTAACACCATTTACACAAGTTGGACAAGTTGAAATAAAGCAAGAGCGAATTAAAGGGAAAATCCAACGTACATTTCAAGGTTCTGCTATAAAAGCTGGCGTTCCCCAATCAATTATTACTCAAATCACAAATGCATTAGATGGCGAGTTTGATTTTAGATCAAATATGCGTAAAGGGGATATTTTTGATATTGTTTATACAAAAAAAGTAACCCCTAATGGTGTTGAGCTTGATATTGATAAAGAACTTCTTTTTATTGGTTTACAAAATGGTAAAAAAACGGTTTATCGGTATTTATATAAAAATAACAAAGGGATTCCCGCATTCTATAATCCAAGAGGGGAGAGGGGTGAACAAACAATCGCTCAAAAACCGCTTAAAGCAATTCCACGTCTTTCTTCAAAATATGGTTGGCGTAGACACCCCGTATTAATGTATCGTCTTTTTCACAGTGGTGCTGACTTAGCCGCTCCGAAAGGGACTCCTATTTATGCTGGAGCAGATGGTGTTATCACTCAAATTGGTCGCAAAGGTGCATATGGGAAATATATCAGAATTAAACATGCTGGTGGATATGAAACAGCATATGGGCATATGTCAGGCTTTAGAAAGGGTCTAAAACGAGGTTCCCGTGTTAAACGAGGAGAAGTTATCGCTTATGTTGGTGCGACGGGTAGAGCAACTGGGCCTCATTTACATTATGAGGTGTGGAAAAATGGAAAAACCACAAACCCATTACAAAAGCATGTTATTAAAGGCTATCAATTAACAGGGTTTGAAATGGATCAATTTAAAGCTATGGCTGAAAGTATTCATCCAGACTACCAAGAACATCGTTTTGGAAAAAATCCACCAATTCCTCCCAAAAAACCATTTAGTTGGAAAAAAGCAATAAAATAACCATAAACTGACTATTATTTAAAGTATAATAAAGGTATAAAAAAAATATTCCCAAATGGGAAAATAAATGTGTTAAAATGAAAAATTTTTTTCTTTTAAAATCAAAGTGTTAATTTTTTAAAAACACCTAAAATTGCCCGA
>CALARE010000034.1 GCA_937888725.1 uncultured Alphaproteobacteria bacterium
TTGCTCTTTATACCTTGCTCTTAACCCATCCAACAGGGCGGAGGTAAAAGTAGCCTTTGCGGGCTTTGGGCATCGAGTTATTTTAGATGCTGGCCGTTAAAACGGTCAGCATCTTGTTATTTTTTTTAACTGAAAGGAAAAATCAAATGTCAAATTTTGACTACACCAACTTAACAACAAGAGAACTCTTAGAAAAAGCAATGAATGGGGAAATCCCCATCCCACGGAATAACCCAAAATTTGGGGAATCCAAGTATTTCTTTATGAAAATGGGATCTGATCCATATTCATCAATTAACGATGCGGAAACATTTGATGTTCCCGATGATGTGGATCCATTTGAATTTAGAGATAATGGCTATTCTGTGCCCTTAACTTCATCACTAGATACATCGCTGACAGATAGCGGTGATAGCTGGCTTGATTCAAGTGATTCAAACTTACAAAATGGGATGTTTTCACCAACCCCAGAAAACTGGAATGATACAATTGTTTCCCCAACGATACCTGCAAATGGAAAGGCATTATCCTCTTATTATGGCAACTCAATTGCGAATAATAAACCAAGCCTTCTTGAAACAGCTTTTTCGAGATTGAATAATCCGTTTCAGAACATTGAAAATTTGGTTGAACCATTTCACAATGAGATGCAACCACATTTCTTAAATGTAGATATTCCTGATTTAACATCAGGTCCCCAGTATTGGGAGGAGTTATACAAAGGAAAAAAAATATATGATAATGTAGTGGAACAAGAAGGAGAACATTACCCTGAAACGCAATCGCCCTCAGACTATAGAATGTCTGCGATTGAGAGTGCTTATGAATTATCAAAAAAATATAATAAAATTAAAGACTATGTTTGGACAGATAAGTTTAAGCATGCCTTATTAAACTGTCTTGCAGCTCAATATGGACAAGGTGGGTATGATGTGGCAACCGCTTTTGCAAATGCGAAAGAAATGTTTGATCTTGTAAGATTTGATAACACATTAGAAGAAAGCCAAGGTGACCAATATGCCAATAAAATTGGTCGCCTTTTAGGGACAAAATATCCCACTGAGGACTGTGAAACGCTTATATCGCCATATATTAAAAAATATGATAAATAATCATAAATCCCCTTGACAGATGCACCTTTTTATGGTATATTCAAAAGAACAAAAAGAGAATATTTAATATAAAGAGGTGCTATATGTCAACGGAAAAAGTGCTTAATATCATTTACTATATATCTTTAATTTTTCTTTTACCAATTTTATTTATCTTTTTCTTTGCTATTGGTTTTTTTGTAGGTATGGAGTATGATTCAATGGAATTTAACCATGAACATATTGCTATTTGCATGAAATATGGTGGCTCAAAAGATTCATGTAAAGGTCAAGTTTATTAATTTTGAAGGAGGATATTTAATGCAAAAACCATCATCAAAAAAAAAGCTTTTTATCATCCTTTTTTGTGTGAGCAGTTTTTTATCTGGTTTTATCGCTGGAGCTTTTCCTGTTGAAGATAAAGGGCGTGCTGTTTTTATTGAAAATTGTATGAAAACGGGGAAGACTGAGG
>CALARE010000035.1 GCA_937888725.1 uncultured Alphaproteobacteria bacterium
ACATACACTGTGGCACGAGCGGGTTCTTCACCACCTGCGTGACCAAAGATTGGTGCGGTTGAGTTCATCAACATCTGTGTAATCACCGTATGCATTTGTGTAAACTGTGCCGTCGCCTGTGATTGATAGACAGATGTACTTCTGGCTCCTAAAGCATTGAGGGCTTTCTTGGCTTTTCCTTTATTGCCTGATTTAAGCGTTTCCATAATTTCAGTTTGCACTTTTTGGAAGACTTTATTTTCAGAGTTGCCACCGATAACTGCCGAAACTGCCCTTGTTTCTTCGTCATTTAATCCGAATTTTTCAGCCAACTCATCGCCTTTTTTCCGTTTAATTTTATATGAGCCGTTTTCTAAATCCGCAATATCAAAAAATTCATGCGTTGTGGCAAGTTTTAAATCCGTGTCAGACTCAAAGACTTGATACACCCCTTCTTGTGGAGCACCGACAAGATTCATTGTTAAAGCTCCTGTCCCTTTTGAAACAGTTTCTTTTGCCAAAATCTGCCCATAATCTGAAAGCGAATGAACACTAACTTTGACTGTGCTCTCTTGATTTAATGACAATATGTCAGCTGTTACTGTTTGGTTTTGGATGTCTAACAAGCCTTTTTCTGCCACTTCAAGAGTTGTAAAAGAACTTGTTTTTTCGGCTGGCAAACGCATGTCTTTTGCAATAACTTTTCCGGCAACTTTTAAGCCCTCTTTTACGTCAAGCTCAGCTCCGGCAACAGTGATACTGTTTCCTTCCATACCAGTCAAATTCTCATTCAAAATGAATTTGGCTTTTTGGTCATTTTCAAGTGCCTTGACGGTAAAAAGTTTATCCGTTGCTTGATATGAAACAAGTTCATCATCAGCGGTGTCCTCCGTGCCTTTATCGTCCACATATTCAACAAGTCTATCTCCCACAAGAGCAATTTCTTTTTCTTGTTCGGCTTTGGTATATGTTCCCAAAGTGAGATTTAACCCCGTTCCATTAAAGGTAATTCCTTTGATTTCGGTTGGCGTGTCAGCCGATGTTCCAAGGTGTGTGAGTGTTCCTGTTTCGCCTAAAGTGGCTTTATAGGCGATTTCAGCACCATGCGTTTTAAGTTCTCCACCGTTGATGGTGTTTTGAGCCAATTCATGGGAGAAAAATCTTTCAGAATTTGCAATCGTTGTTCCAGCCGTTTGAGTAAAAGTCCCCTCATATTCATGGTTTTCCGATTGGTCACCTAACACCAAAAGCCCAGCGCCAGACTTATTGATTTGTGGTATTTTCGTTGTTGTTTCCGTTTCTGTTTGAGTTACAACTTGAACACCATTAATCCCGCCAGATAAAACACCAACTGTTTCTTTATCCCCTGCAATTTTAATTGCGCCCTCATTATAAATATCATTTTTTCGTTCAACACCATTTTTAATGGTTTTATTACCAGAAAAATCAAAGTCACTGTTTAAATTAACAACACCAGCAGCTGCGTTATAAATAGCTCCGCCTTCGACAATTATTTCTCCCAAAGTTGACCCAATTGCCGTGTTATCCATAAATATTGTTTTCCCATTAAATTCAATTGGTTTATCATTATATATGGCACCACCATTTGCTGTTACAATGCCAGTATTTGATGTAGAAGTAGATGTATTTTTAATAAACAATCCAAGATTATTTAGTTTAATATTTGAATTATAAATAGCTCCTCCTAATGCATCTATATTACCAAAATCTGAATTTGAAACTGTTTTATTTTCTTGGAAATGAGCAACACCATTAAATATCGCAGTTGCATCATAAATGGCACCGCCATATGCTCGTAAATATGAACCAACAGAAAGAATCTCTGATTTATTATCTATAAAATATGTATTTCCCAAAAAAGTATTGGTTCCTTTATAAATAGCTCCGCCACGTGCATATCCGTTACTTTGTTGTGATGAAACATAGGCATTATTCTTAACAAAATAAGAGGTAGCTGAAAAAATATTTTGACCCCCAAAAATAACACCTCCAGCCGCATCAATCCAACCTTTATCATTTATTGCAGAAACACTATTTTGATTAAAAGATACAGCATTGTTAAATGTTAAATTAGCCCCATAGGTCGCTCCACCATAGGCATTTAAATACCCCAATACATTTCCTTGAACCTCTACTTTATTATTTTCAAAAAAAGAATACCCATTAAATACGTGCGATCCATAGTTAATTGCTCCAGCATATCCTAGTGCAGTTCCTCCTAAATTTATGTTTTTTACAAAGTTATTTTTAAATTCTGTAATATCATCTTTTTCATCTCCATAAGTTATTTCAACAAGTTCTTCGGTTGATATAGCACCGCCATATGCATATGCGTCTCCTTTATTTGCATTAACAGTAACATTGTTCTTATGAAAATATGTATCCCCGTTTAAAAATGTGTGACTGCCATATCCAGCCAAAAATGCACCTGCAAAAGCTCTAGAATTGCTTGATGTGGATGATATTGATACAGAATTTTCTTCAAAAAATGTGTCATTCATAAATGTAGCAGTATTACTATAAATCCCAATAGCTCCACCTTTTGCATGGGCTTTTGTTCCATTATCAATCGTTATGTTCAAAGTATTTTGTTTAAAAGTTGCAACGGAAGTTATTGTGAGAGGTTTGTATGCAATAGATAATCCACCAGATGATATGGTAATAGAGCCTCCATTTCCTGTTGCACTTATACTATTATCTAAAAAATTTACTCCGCCTTCATTTTCAAAGCTAATCGTTCGTTGTTTAAGAGCACCCCCAGCAATATTAACTTCATTACCATTATTATCAACCATCAGTTTAATATCTTTAAAAGTAATTGCTCCACTACCATTAAAAGTTAAGGTTTTACTAGATGTATCAATCTTAGTTGTGGTTAAAGGAATTGAGTTTGTTATAATAGCGGAATCATTTAAAACAACGGTTTCATCTTTATCCATAAGAATGGTTCCATCTTGTGTTAACTTATCTAAAAAAGATTCTTCTGCTCCAGCAGGCATAACAACAGAAAATACCATCAAATTCGCAAGGAAGCATTTTTTGAGCACATTTAAATATCGTTTTTTAAGTTCTCTAAGTGTGGTACGGGATATATTTGTCATGGGTTGCCTCCTTGGGTTAAAATGATGATGTTTACATGTTGTTTCCTTTTGTTAATGTCTTAAAAGTGAGAAAATTAAACGGTCGTTTGTTGGTCACAGAATTAATTTTCCCATTTTTGGGTAAAAAATGGGTGTTTTTTTGGGTCTTTTTGCCCCATTTTTTGAGGGCAAAAAACATAAAAAATCGAAAAATCGCTCTTTTTTATGCAATTTTTAGATTAGAAATAATCCTTTAAAATCAATATATTGGTGGAAATTTTTAAAAAACACCCCATTTTTTTTGAAAAATTTTGAACACGGATTTTCAAAACGGTGGTATAATTAA
>CALARE010000036.1 GCA_937888725.1 uncultured Alphaproteobacteria bacterium
ATGAGGGAAGAACTCGGCTTTCCAAAAGAAGGGCTCTCTCGTGAAGAAAATCCCGTTGAAAAAACGGCAAATACCTCTTTATATTTGTCAAAATTTGCCCAAGCATCTAAAGAGGGAAATACCCCGCAACCAACACCAAGTAAACAACGATAAGTTTACTTAAACAAAAGAAATTGCCCTTTTTTAAGAGCAATTTCTTTTGTGTCAATTAATGTGTTTGTTGGGGTTTTTAGATTGAATTAAAATATTATTGCCGATACTTAATTGCATATCCTTTATCAGGCCTGCATTCATTTCAATAACACCCTTAGCCTTATATTGGGAGGATATAATTGTTTCATCATGAGGTTGGGCATTTTCTTTCAACCAAATGATTTGACCATTTGAATCAAAAAAAACCATATCAAGAGGGATAAATGTATTTTTCATCCACATATAGATAATTTTAGGTTCTTTAAAAATAAATGTCATTGCATAATCGTTAGGAATACTTTTTTTATACATTAACCCTTTTTCTTGCTCTAATGGTGTTTTTGCAATATCTGTTTCAAATAAAAATTTTTCTTTAGATGTTACAAAAATAAGTTCCTCCGAATAGACAATTTGGCTAAAAAGGCACATGATAGCAAAAAAGAATATTTTCATCGTGTTAAGGCACATCCCTCTTTAAAACAAGCATTGTCTAATTCTTTGATATATCCTAAGGGATAAATGAGTTTTAATTGATCCATAAATGTTGGGATAAAATGCAAATAGTTTGACATATTAAGAACTGAATTCCAGCCAAAAGATTGCGTGTTTTCAAAAAAACGATACATTTGTCTGTCGGTTCTAAATGAAACTAATTGTGAACGGGTATTTAATTGAAGTGCGAAACTATCTGTTGCCTTAGAAAGTGAGTTAAATTGGATGGGTAAATATTCAACTTTTTCATTCCAAGCATATTCCATAAAGGGAGAATTTTTATTCTCTTGCCCCCAATTTGTTGCCCATATGGCTACAGCAACACCTAATGAAACAGGAATGATATCAACCCGTAAAATTAATTCGGACATTCTTGATGTTTCAGCGTTTAAGTGCATAACATCATATTTTTGTGAGAGCATATCGAAAAAGGATTGTTCCTTTTTTGAAAAGGGTTGTTTTAACTTCATTTTTTCATTTAAAACAAACAATACTCTCCTTTCATTTATAATCTTTTCATTCGTACGCAAAAGATGCGGTGTCATTATTTTTAAAAAGAGGGTTTTATCATCTTCAGATTTAACATCAAATTGCTCAGGTATTTTTTCAACAAATGTATGTGGCATATCAAAAGCAGTGATTCCATCATAGAGATTGGCAATTTCATTTTTTTCAATCTTATCAATGTAATTCCCTTTTATTTCACCTAACGCTTTGTCAATGAGGGCATCTGCTGAGAGTAATGGCTGTTTTTCTTGTTGTACAACATCGTGATGTTCTTTGTCAGATGAAAAAAAGCAAATCATAGAAGTCGTGCTTAATAAAATAAAAGTAGCTAACCCTATTCCTATAACGTATTTTTTTTTCATTTATCTCTCCTTATCGATGAAGCATTTTTTTAATGTCGCTTAATAAGATACCTTTTAATAAAATAAGCATAACTGAAAACACAAGAATGCTTGCACCAATTAAACAGGTTAATAAAAATATTGATAAAAGATTGTTGTTATCTGCCCAATTGGGGAAATAGATGTTAAATAGATATTTTAATCCAATCAAGCTAATTGCCATTAATATACATGAGGCAATGATACGAGGTAAACGATAACTTGCTAATGAATCGATAGAAACAGTCCTTTGTTTTTTAAGTCTAAAAATATATTGCCCCGCATTAATCCAAACGGTGATACCTGTTGCAAGTGCGATTCCTAAATACCCCCAAAATTGCATAAAAATGAGAGCTAAAATAACATTTAAAAAGACACCTAGAATGGCAATTTTTACAGGTGTTTTCGTGTCACCCTTGGCAAAGAAAAAAGGTGAGAGCGTTTTTGTGAGCATATAGGCGGGCAGTCCAAACGCAAAAACAATTAACGCATGTGCGGTGTTGATTGAATCTGTAGGTGTAAAAATACCGCGTTCAAATAAAATACGGACAATTGGTTCAGAGAGTAGCATTAAACCAATCATTGAAGACATTGACATCGCAATAGATATTTCTAATGAGCGATTGAGTTGTTCATTGGCTGATTTTAAATCACCAGATTTAATATGTTTAGATAAAATAGGTAATAATGCAGTTCCGACAGCGGTTCCAATAATGCCAACAGGTAGTTGAAATAAATGGTGTGCATAATTTAACCATGAAATTGCCCCAGCTCCAACAAAAGAAACAAGAAATGTATCAAAAAAAAGATTAATTTGATAAACGCCTGACCCTAATACACCTGGTCCCATTTTTTTTAAAAGAGTTTTAACTTCCTTTGAAATATGAAATAAAGCCTTAAATGGAGATATTAAACCAATTAAAAAACCTGCTTTTTTTATATGATAAAATAAAAAAATAAATTCAATAATTCCAGCAACTAAAACACCAATTGATAACGCATAGGCAGGGGCATAGGGGGTAGGTAAAAAAGGTGCAATAATAAATAAAGAACCTATCATCGTTAAATTTAAAATGGTTGGTGTAAAAGCTGCTGCCCAAAATTTACCAACTGCATTTAACATACCCGCTAAAAGAGAAACAAGTGATACAAAAATTAAAAAAGGAAATGTAATGCGACTGAGTGCTGTTGTGAGAGGTAATTTCCCTTCAATTTCTTCAAACCCAGGGGCTAAAATAAACATCATATCGGGCATAAAAATTTCGATAACGATTGTAAAGATTAAAAGCACATAAAACAAAAAGCTAAAAACGTTACGTGCAAAAACCCGAGCTCTTTGCTCTCCTTTCGTTTGAATTTGGCCAGATAAGAGTGGTACAAATGCAACATTCAAAGTCCCTTCGGCAAACAAACTGCGAAATAAATTTGGAAATCTAAGTGCAACAAAAAAAGCATCAGCCATCATACTTGCACCCAAAAAACGGGCAATTAACACATCACGCACAAACCCAACAATTCGGCTGAGTAGGGTGCCTGATGCAACTGTAGCTATGGACTTTACTAATGACATAAATCCATTATAAAACATTTAAAAATCAAATACAAGAAAATTAACACTTTATTTTTTTTAAAGAATGTGTATAATCAAGCAAAATTTAAATTATTACTCTCATTGAAAGGATAAAATTATGACAATTGCATTTGTTTTTCCAGGGCAGGGTTCTCAATCTATTGGGATGGGAAAGGACTTAGATACGAATTTTAGTGTCGCCCATGATGTTTTTCAAGAAGTGGATGACGCCCTTCATTTTAACTTATCAAAGTTAATGTTTGAAGGTGATATTCAAGAATTAACTCAAACGCAAAATGCACAACCAGCTATTATGGCAACAAGTATTGCCACATTAAGATGTCTTGAAAAAGAATCGGGTAAAAAAATTAATGAAATTGCTTCATTTGTTGCAGGACATTCTTTGGGTGAATATTCTGCACTTTGTGCTGCGGGAGCCTTGAGTCTATCAGATACAGCAAAACTTTTAAAAGCACGTGGAACTTTTATGCAAGAGGCTAGTCAAAAAAATCCAGGAGCGATGGCTGCTGTTTTAGGGTTATCTTTAAAAGATGTTGCGGCTCTTGTTCATGCATCATCAAATGAAGATACAGCATGTTATATTGCAAATGATAATTGTCAGGGGCAAGTTGTTATCAGTGGGCATACACAGGCGATTGATAGAGCAATTATAAAAGCAGCTGAAATGGGTGCAAAAAAATCAGTTAAGCTTCCTGTTTCTGGTGGATTTCATTCTCCATTAATGCAAGAGGCTGGTCAAAAAATGGAGGTTGAACTTCAAACAACCCCTATTATTGATCCAGTTGTACCTATTATTGCAAATATCACAGCTGAAGCAGAAACAAATGCTCAAAAAATAAAACAACTTCTTGTTTCTCAAGTAACGGGTTCTGTTCGTTGGACTGAATCGGTTGAGTATATGACCGCAAGAGGGATTACAGATTTTATTGAGTGTGGAAATGGCAAAGTTTTGAGCGGATTAATTAAAAGAATAGCTCCTAATGCCCGTTCTATTAATGTTGGAAATAAAGACACGCTTGAAGCAGCTCTTGCTTTTTTGGGATAAGTAATAAATCAAAAAAAACGCTCTAAAAAGTTTCATACTTTCTAGAGCGTTTTTTTATTTTAACGAGAATATTTTTGTTGTGTAATAGCCTGATTTAAATTCTCATTTGCTGTAGAAACGCGTTCAAATTGCGAAAGGGTGTTATTTTTTGTTTTTTGTACACCAGTCGTGCGGGCATTGTATTCCTCTCGAGTGATTTTTTCCATATAATGTGGAATTTCAACACCATCTAAATATTTTTCATTATAATAACAGGCATAAGATCCATCTTTTTGTCGTGTATAGGTGATGTTTTCAGGTAAAACGAAACCGCGTGTTTCTATTTTTTTTGAAACCTCATCGTATTGATTGATAGTGTATCCTTGAAAAACACCATCGTTTTCTTTTTTGGTAAAGATAAGAGCTGGTTGAGAGTGGAAATTATATGTTTCTAAGTTAACATTCCAAGTTCTTGTGCCAAATTTTACTTTGTAACCCGAAACACCTAACCCTGCATCAAGGTCACCTAGCTCATAAATGCCGTTTGGTGCATTCTTTTTAGGTCCAATATTTTCGTTTTCATCTAATGCGTAATGTCTTTGGTCTTGTTGTAATTTTAAAATAACAGGTTTTCCATTTTCTTTAACTGGTTGGCCATTTTTATAAACACCATATCCTTGAAAAAGTTTTTTTGAACCTGTATAAATTGGTACAATTACTAATGAATCATTTTTTGTCATAAATCCCCCCAATATCTAAAATGAAACTTTACACAAATTCATTCTATGACAAATAAAAAAAAGTTACAAGTTTTTTTACTCTCTAACACGGGCAATATTTCTAATTAATTTGCTCCATGTCTTTAGAGTGGCTTTTGATCCTTTTTTTAATTGTGAAAATTCATATTGGTATTGGTCGACGGCACTTTCAGAAATGAGATTTGTTTCAAAAACGGAAAATCCAAAATATTCTGGTTTAGAGTAATCTCCATTTGTATCAAAATACATATAGACATATAAAGAATTTGCATGTCTAGATGTTGTGCAATTTAATAGAACGGCTTCTTGATTGAGCTCTGTCTCTTGAGCGGTTTTTGCCTCAACTTGTTTAGTTGAATGTTCGTCACTACAAGAATTTAACATTGTTCCCAACAATGAAAGTGTGAGCATTAATTTTTTATTCATAAGAAAATCCTCCTACCATAATAGTAAGAGGATACATTAAAAAAAGATTTTTGTCAATATTTATTTTAAGATAGCTTGCTTCCAGCCTCTTTATCGCAGATAAAAACAGAATCTGAGTGACTTTGCATGAGTGAGGCAGGACAATTTTCTGAAATATCGCCACGAATACTTTTATAAATGGCATCTGCCTTTTTGTTCCCAGTTGCAAGGACAATTACTTTTTTTGCATTAAAAATGGTTTGTAGACCAATTGTTAAGGCTGATGTGGGGACATCTTCTTTTTTTTCAAAGAAACGAGAGTTTACCTCAATGGTATTGTCTGTTAATTTTTGCACATGTGTCAAAGAATCGAATTTGGTTCCTGGTTCATTAAATGCGAGATGCCCATTTTCGCCAATACCTGCCAATTGAATGTCAATTCCACCAAAAGAGGCTATTTTTTTCTCATAATCTTTACATTCGGCTTTTAAATCGGTTGCAACACCATCTAAAATATGAATTTGATCTCGAGGTATATCAATGAAACGGAATAAATTTTCTTCCATAAAATAGTGATAACTTTGATCATGATCTGGTGTTAACCCGACATATTCATCCATGTTAAAGGTAACAACATTTTTAAAAGAAATTTCTTTTTTTTGATAAGCTTCAACCAATAATTTATAAACAGGGATAGGTGTTGACCCTGTTGGTAAACCAAGAACAAGAAATGGCTTTTCTTTGCTTGGGTTGAATGATTTTATCTGATTAATTAACTCATTAGCGGTATATTGAGCAACATCATCACTATTTTTTAAAACTAAAACTTTCATAAAAACTCCCTTGGTTAGATAAATAATTCTCACTTTATATCTATTTTTTTCCTATTTCAAATGATTTTTTGTTGACAGAAAAACTTTTTTTTAACTATACTGCCCGATAGTTATCAGCCTAAGGAGACAGGCAATGCCTTTAAAAGATGTTCAAACAGTACTTAATTTAAAATCAATTCCCGAAACATTTAAAAAATATGAATCCAAGATTTCTATGCGTCAAAGTGTTATTACAAAAAAAACACTTGATGCAGCATTTAAATTTTATAAATTAGAGGGTGAGGAAGCTTTTTATCAGCATTGTCTTAATTTGATTGAAGAATTTAAAACAAATAAAGCATTAAAAAAGGCTGCTTTATTGATTAAATATATTTCATTTGAATCTGAAGGTGATGATTTTCTTGAAATGGAATATTGGAAAGCCTCACCACCAAGAGCGGATATTTCTGCACTAATTCTTTTAAGTGCGGTTCATCAGCACAAAAAAGCGTTAAAAGGTTTGGATAAAAAGCAACGCGATCATCAAATTATCGGTATGCATGAAACTTTTATGAGGGGTTTAAAGCTTTATAAAATCAACGGGATAAGTTATGGTTCGCTTGCTTGGGGGATTCGTTTCGTTCGTCAGCTGTTGATGAAATTTGGTCGTTTACAGTTTGAATTTTCATGCTATCATGACCCTTATGTGATAACAAAGGATAAAACAGGGAAAAAGAGCGTTCATCCTGTTGAAAATGCTAAAGTAAAAAATAAAAATGTACTTATTCAGCCAGGGGATGTATGTATTAATATTCATATTGATAGAAATGGTCGGTTGGAACCGAAGGCTGTAGATAATTCGTTTAAACAAGCAAAAAAATTATTGAAAAAATATTTTCCTCATATTGAGGGTAAAAAAGTTGTTTATCGCTGTCATTCTTGGTTGCTTAGCTTGCAAATGGGGCTTTTTTTAACACCAGATAGACATATTATGTATTTTCAAAATTTGTTTTTGCTATTACCTCCGTATGAAGAAGATACTGGTGATGATTTTTATCGTTTCTTGTTTAATATGCAAAAATCTAGCCCTGATTTTTCATTGGAAAAACTGCCTGAAGATACTTCTCTTAGAAAAAAAGTTAAAAAATATTTAATTGATGGCAATGTTGTTCAAGAAGGCCGTGGTCTTATTTTTGAGGATGACTAAATTTCTGTGCCATTAGCATATTTGAGATTTAATTTTTAATTGAGTGTGTGTTTTTTCTTTTAAAAAGTGGTAAAATTAAATGCGTTAAAATGTGAATTGCCACGACAAAAACTGATATCTAAATTGTTTTTGTCGTATTCGTTTGCATTTTTGGGCGGGATGATAAAAATAAATTGATTTTAATTTGAAAATTTGGTACGTTTAATCAAAGTCTAAATTAATTTTTATGAGGGTTTTATAATGAAATTATATACATTTTTAATTGGTACAATTTGCTCTTGTTTATCAGTATTTTGTTTGTCAAATACAACAATTGCGCAGACAAATGAACAAGCAACAGCACCAGCGGAACAAAAAAAGACGATTCAGGTTCCTGTTTATACAAAAGATGATGTTATGTTAAATAATGGTCTGTTTCTAAAAAAATCAGACAAACAACCAATTAATGGTGTATTACAAGCTAAATCAGAAAATGGAAAGTTAATGGCACAAACTTTCTTTTTTAATGGGCTTCCTCATGGTGAAAGTGTGACATTTTATGATAATGGGCAACCTAAAACGCATGAGAAATATAATCAAGGTCGTTTGCATGGAAAATCAGTTTCTTATTATGAAAATGGCAAATTATTAAATGAATCTTACTTTTACATGGGTATGCCAGAGGGAAAATCGACTGTTTTTTACCCAGATGGTAAGGTAAAATTTGAAACAATGTATAAAAATGGTAAGAAAAATGGTGATGATAAAGCTTTTTTTGAAGATGGAAAGCCAATAATTTTACGCCACTATACCGATGGTTTTTTGGATGGTCCTGTTAAGGAGTATTATCAAAATGGAAATGTGAAGGGTGAAGGCTTATTTAAAAAAAATGGCCCAGAAGGTATTGTTAAAACATATTACGAAAATGGGAAATTAAGAACTGAAGAAAATTATAAAGATGGGAAAAAACAGGGGTTATCAAAAACTTATTATGATTTTGGTCAGTTGTTGCAAGAAGAAACATATGAAAATGACCTTGTAACTGGTGTGACAAAAAATTATTATGAAGATGGACGTATTGAAAAAGAAATTTCATATAAAGATGGAAAGCAAGAAGGTCCTGCAAAAATATACTATAACACAGGACAAATAAAATTAGATGGTGTTTATAAAAATGATTTGCCCCATGGAAAAATGACAACATACTTTTTAGATGGTAATGTTCAAACCAGTGTGGATATGCAAGATGGAAAAATGCACGGAAAAGTAGTTGAGTTTTATGAAAATGGACAAGTTGCACTTGAAAAAAATTATAAATTAGGTTTAGAAGACGGTCCTGTTATTGCTTATTACGAAAATGGTAAAATTAAAATGACTGCTGTTTTTAAAGATGGTAAAAAAGAGGGCGAATTTGCTAATTATTATCCAGATGGCACATTAAGTACACGAACGATTTTTAAAAATGATTTGCCTCATGGGGAATTTAAACAATATTTTTCAAACGGTAAAGTGAATTTAGAAGGTGCATATGTTGATGGTAAGTTAACAGGGAAACAAGTTATTTATTATGAAACTGGTGCTATTCAAAGTGAAGATTTTTATAAAAATAACCTGTTAGAGGGCGAAAGTAAGACCTTTTTTGAAAATGGGAAATTAAGAAGTATCTCACATTTTAAAGAGGGGAAAAAGCATGGCAAAGCACTCATCTATGACGAAGAAGGAACTTTGATTCTTGATATGGATTTTGATATGGATAATTTAATATCTGCAAAGACAAAAAAAATGATGGATGAGGAAAAAGAACAAAAATCACAAGCCAATAACTCTGTAAAAGATGATAAGACTGTGGAACAAATGAAAATTAAGGATGAACAAAAAAACTTAAATCCAACAAAATAATGTCATGATACTGAAAAATGTGTGGCGAACTAATTAACTAATAAAAGTTCTTTACAAAAGGATTTTATTCATTTAAGAAGAAAGAGACATATTTTTGTGTGCAATATATCGTAAGGAATTAAATATGACTTATTTTTCTAAAACAATGGCTTTTGCTGTATGTGTTGCATCATTTATGACCGCAACAGTTGCAACGGCAGAGGAGTATCAAAAACCAGCAGAGTTGAGAGCTAATTTTCGTCGTGTTGGTCTTGAAATGTCATCAACTAAGGTATCTAATGCAAAGGAATATGAAAATTCGCCTGTAACACAATTGAATGCGGATAATCAGAGTTTGATTAAAGGTGTTTTTGATTTTGTGTTAGAGTATGATAATCAAGATATGCGGTGGGATAATTCTCTTTTTATGAATTACGGACGAACAAAAATTAAAGGGCATAAAGAGGGTGATGTTTCTGAAACGAGTGAAAATGAAGATAAAATTTTACTCACATCAGATTATGCTTATAAAATGTGGAAATTTTATGATATGGACTTAGGACCATTCGCAAGTATTGCATATCAAACAGAATTTACACGCAATGAAGATGCCCCACGAATGAAGGTGTTTCGTGGTAAAAGCGGTTTAAAACTTTTTAGTGGAAAAATTGTTAAAGAATTGTATGTTGCAGGTGTTGGTGAATATGATATCACCTATAGTGATCATGTGAGTAAATTTGCAGCTGAAACAGGTTGGCGGTTGGAATATCAATTAAGAGATGGTGTTAATTTTTCAACAGATGGTTATTTTAGAAAATATTTTACCTATAGCCAGTACGTGGGAACGGATTTAAAATATGATTTAAATGTAACGGCAAGAATGGATGTTGATATTACAGAAACATTGACATTTGGTCCTTATATTTCCTATCGTCTAGCACAATCTCGTGAAGCTCAAAGTCATGCAAGCAATTTGATGATAGGTGTATCATTGGCGTATAAAAATTTATATCAATTATTTAAATAAAGGAGTATCAAAATGAAATTATTAAATGAATTTAAAAAATTTGCAATGCGTGGTAATGTCTTAGACATGGCAGTTGGTATTATCATCGGGGCTGCCTTTGGAAAGATTGTTGACTCACTTGTTAAAGATATGATTATGCCACCACTTGGATTATTGCTTGGTAAAATTGATTTTGCAAATTTGTTTTTTGTATTACAAGAAGGGACGGGAGCAACAGGGCCATATCACTCATTGTCCGCAGCACAGGCAGCTGGTGCTGTTACATTGAATGTGGGCATCTTTTTAAACACAATTATTAGTTTTACTATTGTTGCTTTTGCTGTATTTATGTTGATTAAAGGTGTAAACACATTGCAAGCAAAATTGGATGCTGATGAAAAAGAGGCTGCACCAACAACAAAAGAATGTCCTTGTTGTTTTTCAAAAATCGATATTCGTGCTAAAAAATGCCCTAATTGTACATCAGATATAAAAGAGTAATTTTATTAAAATTACTTGCAAGGATGGATTTTTCGTTGTAAAAATGAGATATCATTTAAGAGAAGAATCCATCCTTTTTTTATGGATTAAATACAGAGGGGGAACAATGAAGAAATATTTAATAACGGGAATTGTTTGTTGCATTTTTTCATGTATAAGTTTTGCAAGTGAGATAGCAACTTTTAATTACAACAATGTTGTTGCCAAAGCTCGTGAATTGTCCCATAAAAAATTTATTCCACAAGAATTAAAATTACCACAAGATTTAGCGTCAATGGACTATGATGCATTTAGAAATGTCCGTTATGTGAGAGAAGAAGGTCCATGGTATGGGAAAAATATTCCTTTTGAAATTCAATTTTTTCATATGGGATCTATTTTTAAAAATTCAGTTCGTATAAATGAGATTATTGGTGGAAAATCAATATATATTCCCTATACATCTAAATCTTTTACAAATCAAGATAAGCCATTAAATGCGAGTTGGACGAGTGATATTGATTATGCAGGGTTTCGTTTGCATTATCCATTAAATACGCCTGATTATTATGATGAACTTATTACTTTTTTGGGGGCAAGTTATTTTAGAGCTCTTGGAAAAGAACAAAAATATGGTATTTCAGCAAGGGGATTGGCGATAGATACTGGTCTTCAAACAGGTGAGGAGTTTCCAACTTTTAAAGAGTTTTGGGTAAAGAAACCCGCACAACGTAATCGTAATATAACAATTTATGCCTTGCTTGATAGTGAAAGTGTTACAGGGGCTTATGAATTTTTTATTCAACCAGGGAAAACAACAAAAATCGATGTAACTGCGACGATTTTCCCGCGTGAGAATATTAAAAAATTAGGTCTAGCACCTTTGACAAGCATGTATTTATTTGGTGAAAATACAAAAAATCGTTTTTTTGATTATCGTCCAGAAGTTCATGACAGTGATGGATTGCTTGTTTTAAATGGAAATGGAGAATGGTTGTGGCGTCCATTGGATAATTCAAAACAACTAAGAATGAGTTCATTTGTTGATAATAATGTGAAGGGGTTTGGTTTATTTCAACGCGACAGGAATGCAGACCATTATCAAGATATGGAAGCTTTTTACGAGCAAAGGCCAAGCGTTTGGATTGAACCTTTGTTAGGTTTTTCAAAAGGAAATGTTCATTTGGTTGAGATTCCATCAGATAAAGAAATTCATGATAATGTGGTTGCTTTTTTCTGGCCAGATAAAGCAATTGAAAAAGGAAAAGAGTACCATTTTAAATATCGTATGCATTGGATGAGTGATCCACAGCCTGAAATAGAAAGCAAAGCATATGTTGATGCAACCTATACAGGTGTTGGCGGAGTTGCTGGTAGTCCCAGTCAAACATTTACAAAATTTGTTATTGATTTTAAAGCAGGACCTTTGGATGAAATAACAAACGCAGATCAACTTATACCAGAAGTTTCAGCTTCTTCAGGACATATTTCGCATATTGTTGTTCAAAAAAACACTATTTCAGGAGGCTACAGACTTTTCTTTGACTATAAACCAGCAGAAAAAACAGCAGAACTACGGGCGTCTTTAGCCAATAAAAATAAAGAGATTTTAACAGAGGTTTGGACGTATCAATTTTTGCCATAGGATAAAAAATGGACATTGTAAAATTATATCAAGTAGATGATTGGATAAAATCATATCTCAAATCTTGGGGATATGAAGATGACGTACTTGTTCAAAAAATTTTTGCTAATCTTAAAGAGGAAATTAACAAAAATATAACACCACAAGACGTGATGGAATTTTTGAATAATTATGTTTTAAAGTTAATTGATGAAATATGGGAAACAGATCTGTCGCAAATTGAAAAATTAAATTATTTTAAAATGATGTTCTTAGTGAATAAAGGGTATCAAAAGTGTCAATTGTTTTTGGATGCTAATTTAGAAACAAAAGAGTTTGTTTCTAAATGTCTTGAAACTGAAAAATATCTTGTTACGCCAGATATTATTCCAGCAAATATGTACCGTCAAAGTATTAAAACCTTCCATCCTATTTGGAAGTTGAAAAAGGCTGTTGCGAAGGGTGTTCAAAAAGTTTTACCAGCTTCTAAAAATAAAAAATAAGTGGGATAATCAGATGGAAAATGCATTTATTATTTTATCAAATATTACAAAGCGTCAAGTCCTTTTTCGTCGAGTGATGCTTTTTGGACTTGTGCTATTGAGTGTAACGATTGCAACATTTAAGTGGTCTCAATTTATTCCAAGTGATTTATCCTCTTTTGTAAAATATGGTATGGTATTTTTGTTTGGTGTAACTTTTGGTTGGATTTCACTATATTTTTGGTCGAGTATTTTTGGATTTGTTGAAATTTTAAAACGTAAAAAAATGCCTGGTATTAAAAGGGTTTCATCAGATAAAAGATTAACAAGTAAAACAGCGATTTTAATGCCTGTTTATAATGAAAGCCCTGAAAATGTTTATGCAAATTTATTGGCGATGGCACGAGATTTAGAAAAAACGGGGCAAGGTGATGCTTTTGATTTTTTTGTTTTAAGTGACACAACAAATCCAGATGTATGGGTTCAAGAGGAGGTTTTGTGGCTCGAGATTAAAAAGAAATTCCCTAAAAATATTTCTATTTACTACCGTCATCGTTCTAAGAATACGGCCCGAAAGAGTGGTAATATTGAGGATTTTTGTGTCAGATGGGGTCGGCACTATGATTTTATGATAGTTTTAGATGCAGATAGTTTGATGACTGGTAAAACGGTTGTACAAATGGCACAATTGATGGAAGTAAACACAACAACAGGTATTATTCAGGCTCCCCCTATGATTATTAACACGCAAAGCTGGTTTGCACGTGTTCAACAGTTTGCTGGTCGTGTTTATGGACCGATTGTTAGTGCTGGACTCGCTTATTGGCAAGTATGGGATAGTAATTATTGGGGACATAATGCAATTATTCGTGTTAAAGCTTTTATTGAAAGTTGTGGTTTGCCTGTTTTTCGTGGGCAAGCACCATTTGGTGGTCATATTTTAAGCCATGATTTTGTTGAGGCGGCACTGATTAGGCGTGATGGTTGGCTTGCATGGATGTTGCCAGAATTGAAAGGTAGTTATGAAGAATGTCCACCATCAATGATTGATTTTGCTGTGCGTGATCGTCGATGGTGTCAAGGTAATTTACAGCATTTGAGAATTTTATTTTCTAAGAAATTGCATCCTGTTTCTCGGATTCATTTTACGCTTGGGATTATGTCATATTTATCTTCCCCTCTTTGGTTTTTGTTTTTGGTGTTTGGTCTTGGGATTGCTCTATGGCGTGAATTTTTTCCGCCAGAATATTTTTTAGAAACAAAGACGTTGTTTCCATCGTGGCCCGTTTTTGATTTTATGGGAACAGTCGTTTTGTTTGCACTTTCAATGGGAATGTTGTTTTTACCCAAGATACTTGGATTTTTGGTTGTTCTTATCCAAACGCCTCAAAAGAAAGTATATGGTGGGTATTGGGGATTGTTTAAAACGTTTATCATAGAAACTCTGTTTAGTGCACTAACAGCACCGATTATGATGCTTTTTCAAACAAAAATAGTGTTTGATATTTTAATGGGTTTTGATGCTGGTTGGTCTTCGCAAAATAGAGATGCAAAAGGAACTTTGTGGAAAGATGCTTTTCGTCGTCATATAATTCATACAATGATTGGTTGTGTGACAACGCTTATTGTATATTTATATGCAAATAGTTTGTTTTTTTGGGTTTTGCCGATTACAATTGGGTTAATATTGTCAATTCCAATATCTGTTTTTTCCTCACGTGAATCATTTGGATTGTGGGCAAAAAAACATAAGTTATTTATTATTCCTGAAGAATATAAAAAACCATCAATTTTGGTGATGGCTGACACAGCGTTATCTGAAATAAAATCTTTTACCTCAAAAGATAAAGGTATTATTTTGCTACTCAAAAATCCAATATATCGAGCTCTACATATTTATATGTTATCTGTTAACGGACCATTACCTGACTTTAATGCAAATATTGAACGGACAACGATGCAAAAGATTCAAACATATATTAATACAGATGAGTTGTTATTTAATCAGGATGAAACAAAGTATTGTCTTTATTGCCCGAATTTATTGGATGAAATGGCTCTTTTGAAATCATAAATTATTTAAAAAATTCGAATCGTTTTTCAATATCTAGGAATGATTTGGGATCGGCCTCTTTTTCAATACTACCAAAATTCATTTGTGCAATGAGTTTCCATGAAGAAGGTATTGAAAATGTTTTATGTACATAAGTATCAATTAATGGGTTATAATGTTGTAAATTAGCACCTAATCCTATTTCCGTTAAGGCAATCCAAATAGCATATTGCAACATTCCTGATGACTGTTCACTCCAAATGGGAAAGTTATCATTATAAAGAGGGAATTTTTCTTGTAACATTTGAATGGTATGTTGTTCTTCAAAAAAAAGAATTGTACCAATACCCTTTGAAAAAGAAACGAGCTTTTCTTTTGTTTTTTCAAATTGAGTTGTTGGTGTTATTTTCTTTAAAGTTTTTTGAGTTGCCACCCAAAATTGGTTATATGGTTTATTTAACAAGAGGATAATTCGACCCGTTTGAGAATTAAATGCGGTGGGTGTTTGTTTTAAGCATTCTTTTAATATAGTGATAATATCTTCAGGTGAAACAGAAGTGTTTTTGCCAAGATGATAAATCGAACGTCTTTTTTGCATAAGTGAAAGAAAATGAGTCATAATAATCTCCTTATATAATTAAGATAAAGATAGATAAATTATATGCAAAAATCAATAGCTACTATTTTTGTGGAAAATTCAATAAAATCAATTGGAAATAAAAAAAATATAAAAAATATAAAAAAACACTTGCATTTTTAATAATAAAAGCGTATAAATATGTCATCTTACGATGACCCCATCGTCTAGAGGCCTAGGACATCGCCCTTTCACGGCGGTAACCGGGGTTCGAATCCCCGTGGGGTCGCCAAAAACAACCGCCGAGAGGCGGTTTTTTTATGGCGAAATTCAACGGGGGAGAGAAGCCCGCAGGGGTTCGGTCACGAAGCGAAAGCGAAGTGGACGCCGTAGGCGGTCCGTAAGGACGAGCGTAGAACGCGAGCAATCCTGAGTGGGGTCGCCAAAAACAACCGCCGAGAGGCGGTTTTTTTATGGCGAAATTCAACGGGGGAGAGAAGCCCGCAGGGGTTCGGTCACGAAGCGAAAGCGAAGTGGACGCCGTAGGCGGTCCGTAAGGACGAGCGTAGAACGCGAGCAATCCTGAGTGGGGTCG
>CALARE010000037.1 GCA_937888725.1 uncultured Alphaproteobacteria bacterium
TGCTTATATGCGTGCGACAGGGGGTAAGGACCTGCCAAAGGAAGGTATTTATATACGTGACCTTGATTTGGAACGATTACCCTCAGTTGTAAATAGTAATTACATTGAGTGTGATTTAAATGATTTAAAATCGCATTTAAGAGATTTGCCTGAAGATAAAATTTTACGTGTTACTTTTCACGAGGATGGTGGATTTGATGTGTGGATGTCCCCCAAAGATATGACATTAGCATATACGGGCTCAGGTTTGATGTTTTCAAAAACAGATGGTAAGATTCAATTTCAGACATTTGAGGGTGCCCAGCTTATCCCTTCTGGAGAAAAAGTATCATTGGTTTCAAATCAACCCTATCCAATAGATATGGAAAAATTGCCAAATTTAGAAATTGGATCTGAAGATACATACGTTAAGTTAAGTGATTATAAACAAGATGTTGCTCAATTAAAACCTGGTGAACGGTTGGTTTTTGGTCGTGCTCCAACGGGGGAAAAAGCAATTAAATTAAAGCATAGACGATCTAAAGAAAAAACTCGAGATGAGCTGGCGGGTCTTTCGATGAGCGGCGAGGAACGAGAGCTTCGTGAACTTATGCCTAATGATGTCTCAAGATCTCATTTTTATATTGAAAATCAAGATGGAAAATTTGTTTTGGTTGATACTTCTAGCAATGGTACACGTATGATACCTCAAGTAGAAGATAGTCGAATTTCTACAAAAACGAGAGCTCCAGCCACCACAATTGTTAGAAAATCAAAAGCTGATGTACAAAGAGATTTGAGCAAAATTGGAAAGCAACAAGCAACAACCAATGATACAGGACCAGATTTAAACACAAAACTAAGAACGTGTGCAGAAGCTCCTCTTTCAAGAGGTCAAGACTTAGACACTGATATGGATACGAATAAGAGAAAAGTTGGTGGATTTGTTAAATCAATTAGAAGATTAATGCGTGGTGGTAAGTAAGAGGTGATTGATATGGTGCAGACAGAATTGCAAGATATTTTGTCTGCACCAGTTGTCAATGATGACACTGGTACAGACAAAAATAAAAAAAAATTACCGAGATATTCCAAAATAACGGCACCAAGAATATCTAATCTTTCAAAGGTTGTAAAAGGGGTAGGAAGAGGTTCTGCATGGCTTTTTCTGCTTGATAAGGAGCTGACCCAAAGCATTGTGAGTATGGATGGCTATTCATTAGCGGATATGACTTTTTTTGGTGTAACTCAAGGTATCCCCGCACTCGTTCCGACTATTGGTGAAATTTATAAAAATAGACAGGAATTATGGGATAATCGAGATCTTTTGTATCGAGATATTGTAGAGTTGGCAGGTGCCCGTTTATTAAATGATGCAAGAATGGGATTAAATAATGCATTTGGGGATACAACCTATGATTATGAGTTAGGTCGCGAGGCATATCAAGAATATGCTATCAGTTATGCTGCCAGGATAAATGACGGTAAATTGGTTCATGCAGAACAGAAACGATATCGTTGGTCGTTTGTGCCGTTTTCAAATGCTAAACAAGCAAATTTAGAATATTTTAAAGAAAAATATGGAGTGGAAATTTCTTCTTCACTTGACGCAAAGAAAAGTGGTATTTTGCGTATTTATTCACCAATTATGGGGCGCCTTTCAGGGCTTAATTATTCTCAAGAACAAAATAAAAAAGAAGGATATGCACTAGAAGAAGGTGGAGAACATCTTGAAGCAACATATATTGTTGAAAATGGGCGTGTTATTGCTCAGATTAATGAACAGCCAAATGGAAATATAGAAACCTATTTTTATGATGATTCGCCAAATCAAACAACGCCACTTGTCCGAACATCTATATCAGGAGAACATTTTGCTGTAACAAGAGAGGCAAAAAATGAATTGGAAGCTCTATGGGGAATTGTTGAAACTGATGCTTTAAAGGATATAAGAATTGGAAAGAGAACGCATGTAAGACGTTTTTCACCAAGGAGTTTTTCCCTTGAATTTTATTTTGATGAAGAAACTGATGATTTTATCATGAGTGAAATAGAGGGGGCTGAAATTGAAACTGAATATTTTTATGGTGAACATTTGAGTTCCTCATCCTATGAAACAGTATTGCAAGCACGACAGCATTTTTGGAGAATTTCACAAGAAAAATTAGATGAATATTTAAAGCAGATTGGAAAGACAAGGGCAGAATTTGAAAGTGATGTTTGTGAAAATAAAAAAATTCCAAATGGGTTGGTACGAAAAATGACTTATACCAGTGGGGATGATGAACATTTTGTGCATTCAACAGGTTGTAGATTGTATCGAAATCTTGAAGCAGTTATTTTTCCATCAGAAAGAAAAGATATTCCCGATGATTTAAGACGTTTAAATTTCAAGGAACTAAAAAAAAGAAATACGCCTGATTATGCTGTGTTATCTAATCCATATTTAAAAAGAGAATATGCTTCTTTTTGTTCTTTAGATATTAATTATAAAAATGGAATGCAAACAAGATATGATGCAGATGGAAATGTTATACAAGAACAACTTTTTGATGTAAAAGGTGAAAACAATACAAGAGAACAACAATCTATCGTTAGTTTAAGGGAATATGTTTATCAAAAAGAAAAAGGTAAGAAAAAATTAAAATGTATTTTGTATTATGATTCAAACGGTATGTTAATTGCGATTCAAGATGCTGTTTCTCAAAAAGTTTATAATTCTGAATTTATAAAAAAAGATGCAAATGGCAATGTATTTATGGTATTATCAGAAACAGAACAAGTTGATTTGACAGAGTACCTTGTTGATAAATCAATAGCAATAAATGAAACAATGCAAGATAAATGGCAAAGAAAAAATCATGTAGGCATTCATCAATCTATGCCATTTATGAGTGAGTTATTTACATATCCAATGGATACGACTCCAATAAAAGGTTCTTCTCAATTGATTCGTGTTAAGGAAAAAACACAAACACAACAAACAGGGCAATTCCAATTATATTGGTCTGATGGATATCCTATTGGTGGTATAACAGTTGATAAGAAAACAGGTGCTTGTGGTATTTATAATGAAAAGGGTGAACTAATATGTGTTGATGTTCCCTCTAATAATGCAGAAATTAGAGGGATAGATTGGCTTAATAACCAACATTCTGAAAGATTTCAAAGAATTGCCAAAATTATTTTGAAAGAGCAGTATCAAAATCTTAAACAAAATCCAGAAAAATTTCATGATATTATGGCTCAGTGGTTTTTGTTAAGTGACGAGGAAATAGCCTCATCACATGATCCACAAATTTCTCGTTTGGCTATACGCACTTTTTTTGATCAATATAAGCAGGATTATCCTGAATATTTAGTCTCATTGTTTTCAGTAGAAGATGGTGTGGATTTAAATATTAATTTTGATGATAACATTGCAGAATCAATAGAACAAGTGACACAAGATAGTCATAACAGAATGTATCGTATGAATTTTAAAAGAGAAGGTGCATCTACATCAAAAGTAGATGTCTCAAAAAGATTGGATTTATATTGTGATAATGGTAAAGAAAAAAAGGAAGATGGAGCAACAATCTCAATGTCGAAGAAAAAAGATAAACAATTGTGAGGCGTTTTGTGTTGAAAAAAATCCCCCTTAAGAATTTATTAAATTTTTAAGGGGGGAATTTTATAAATCGTTTTGATTAATCCTCTTTTTTATTATAAATATAGCCATAGATAGCACCGACAAATAAAGCACCGCCAATAATATTGCCAATCGTTGCTGGAATGAGATTGTCAATAATAAATTGACTCCATGTGATATTTGCCCCTGTGTAAATAGCTGTTGGAATGAAAAACATATTTGCAATAGAGTGTTCATAACCTAAGGTTACAAAAATCATAACAGGGACCCAAATGCCAAGTGCTTTGCCCATGATGTCTTTGCCAGCATACCCCATCCATGTACCAAGACAAACCAGTGCATTCGCACCAATAGCTTTGATAATCACAGTATCCCATGGATATTTGAGTTTACTATATGCTAAAGTATGCAAGTAATCGCTATATGGAGTACTGGTGATAATACCAGTTTTATACGCCATAAAATAAGCGATTAACTGTGTACCAATAAAATTAAAGCTATATGCAAGTCCCCAAACTTTTAACAGCGTTAAAAAGGATGTCTTTTTTTGCATGGTGGATAAAGTCATGCCAGCACAATCGCTTGTGAAAAGATCAGCCCCAGCAACACAGACCATAATCAAACCAACGGGGAAAAGGGCACCAGCAACAAATTTAACAAGACCAGGATTCATTTCTTGTGTAACAGGCATCCCGCCAGCAACAACAAGCGTTAATAATCCGCCAAGAGCAATAAAAGCACCGCCCAAAATGGCAAATAACATAAATTTTATTAAAGGCATATCTGCCTTTGATTTTGAAGCATCTGCAAAGAGTTTTGCAATTTCTACAGGTTGATAGTATGACATTTTTTTCTCCTAAAAAATAAATAAGTATGCCTCTTTTATTCCTTTTTAATTTAAAAATCAAGCAAAAAGAGGGATTATTTTGTATTTTGATAATTCAGTCTTTTAAATAGTTGTGAATAGTTATTTTTTTTCTTTTTTACCTTTATATTTTATTTGTTCTTGAATACTAGAATATTGCATAATAACCTATTC
>CALARE010000038.1 GCA_937888725.1 uncultured Alphaproteobacteria bacterium
GGTGACTCCTGCGGGGCGTGTGGTGTTGGTGCCTGTGTGGGCGTGTGGTGGCTCCTGCGTGGGCGGACTGGCTCTTGTGTGGGGACTCCTGCGGGGTGGTGCTTATGTGGGCGTGGGGACTCCTGCGGGGGCGTGGCTCTTGTGTGGGGCGTGTGGTGCGGGGACTCTTGCGGGCTGGCTCCTGTGGGGTGGCTCTTGTGGACTCTTGCGAGGGGCGTGCCTCCTGTGTGGCGGGCTGGCTCTTGTGGGGTGTGTGGTGCGAGGGCGTGTGGCGTGGTGGTGCTTGCGTGGGGTGTGTGGTGGCTCTTGTGTGGGGCGTGGTGGCTCTTGACATTTTTTTTGTTCCCTGTTAAAAAAAGATATTCATTTATTTTAACCAAAGGATTTTTATGAAGAATAAGGTTATTTCAGCGTTAGAGGCGGCAAAACTTGTCCGTTCGGGCGATTGTGTGATGGTTGGGGGATTTTTAAAATGCGGGACACCTCAGCGGGTGATTCGTGCACTTTTGACCCTTGATACAAAGGATTTGACACTCATTGCCAATGACACATGCTTTGTGGATTCGGGCAGGGGGTTGTTGGTCAAAAATGGCAAGCTTAAAAAGGTAATCGCCACCCATATTGGGACCAATCCCGAAACAGGGCGACAGATGAATGAAAAGCTTTTAGAGGTGGAGCTTGTGCCTCAAGGGACGCTGGCAGAGCGGATTCACGCAGGCGGGGCAGGTCTGGGCGGTGTGCTGACACGGGCAGGGATTGGCACGCTTGTTGAGGCGGGAAAGGAAAAAGTCACCGTTAATGGCGTTGAATATTTGCTTGAAAAACCGTTATATGCTGATGTGGCGTTGATTTATGGCTCTAAGGTTGACCCCTTTGGGAACATTTCATTCCATGGCACGACCAGAAATTTTAACACCATTATGGCGATGGCGGCTAAAACCGTGATTGTTGAGGCTGAGGAATATTTAACAACCCCGATGAACCCTGATGAGGTTGTGATTGCGGGGATTTTTGTGGACTATATTGTGAAAAAAGAGGAGGATTTGCCCCATGCAAATGGATAAAGAGGCTGTGCGGCATCTGATTGCTCGTCGGGTGGCAAAAGAATTTAAAGATGGTGATGTGGTGACCCTTGGGATTGGGATGCCGACGTTGGCGTCAAACTATATCCCCGAAAATGTGCATGTGTTTTTGCAGTCAGAAAATGGGATTTTGGGGGCATCAGGCATTTTGCCATTGGAAAAAGCGGATACCTCCATTACGGATGCAGGTGGTAATTATGTGAGCATTGGGGCGGGGGGCTGTTTTTTTGACAGCTTGACAAGCTTTTCCATGATTCGGGGTGGGCATATTAACACCACTGTTTTAGGGGCGTTGCAGGTGGATGAGGAAGGAAACCTTGCCAATTGGCTTGTCCCTGGCAAAATTGTCCCAGGCATGGGCGGGGCGATGGACCTTGTTGTTGGGGCTCAAAAAGTGATTGTTATGATGGAGCATACGGCGAAAGGGATGCCTAAAATCCTCAAAAAATGTACCCTCCCGCTGACAGCAACAAAGGAGGTTGACCTCATCATCACCGAAAAATGCGTGATGGAACGCACCGATTCGGGTCTTTGGTTGAAAGAGATTAATCACCTCTCCTCATTAGATGAAATCTATGCAACGACTGAGGCAACCTTTCAAATCTCTCCCGATTTAAAAACATTTTAATCTCTCCCCCCCAAAAAAAAAGAAGACTTGCAACTCGTAGCTTTTGCAAGTCTCCACCTATGGGTAGGGGTAATATACAATAAAAATCTTCCTTTGTCAATAAAAAACATTTTAAAGCGTATCTAGGGCGGATATGCCTCGCTCGTGTACCCTTTTTTAGTACACGTCGCTCGGTGTATCCTACTATCTATCGCTTTAAAATGTTTTTTCCCCTTACAGGTTTTAAAATGCACCTAGGGCGGAAAAAACGCTCTCGTGTACCCTTTTTTATGTACACGTCGTTTGTTTTTTCCTACTATCTGCTATTTTAAAACCTGTAAGAAACTGCGGATAGACGCCTTTTTATTTAGCTCGACTGGCTGTGAGTTAAAAGAGTTAAAACAAACATTCTACCTTTCAATCATAAAATGCTCAACCGCCTGTGCGTTTAAAAAGTGCCTAAAGACAGCATCTATGGCGATTAAGCCTCCTTCAGGTATACTTAATACTCATTCAGTCGGCTCACTCATCCATATCTGCTATCTTTATCCGCTTTTATAAACCCATCCAACAGGCAAGAGGTTACTTTGTAGCCCTTGCGGGCTTTTTTGGGGGGTGGAGGTTACCGTAGCCCTGCGGGCTTTGGGCGGGCGGAGGTAAAAGTACCCCTTGCGAGCTTGTGGGGTGACGGGCTACGCTCTTTGGGCGGGCGGTTAAAGTAGAGCTAACGCTCTTTGGGGCATCGAGGTTACCGTACCCCTTGCGGGCTTGTGGGGGAGCTTTTGTAATGGCTTGACAAAAGTTCTTGTGAATGGTACACTAAAAAAAGGTGGTGATTAAAAAAGGAGGGAGACATGTCAGAGTCATTTATTCCAAAAGATGAAAAATCATTTAAAATGATGGTGCAAGGGGCAGACTTTTTAATTAGAAGTGGTCGGTTGCCAAAAAAAATAGCTCAGCATTATGAACAATTTATAAAAGATGTTGATTTGTCAAAAGAAATTGATATAAATGACCCCAAAAACAGACGCATTTTTCTAGCGTGTAAAAAATTGTTAAAACGTAAAGAAAAAGCTCCTGTTTCGGTGTCTAAAAAAGGCAAGTTTGATGAAAATATGCCTTATTTAGGGGCGTCTGCGAGGGAAAATTTGGCTCTTAGGGCGGAATATGAACAAAATCCAGCTTATCAAGCGTTGTATAAAGGGATTTATGAGGACGATGGGGCTGAGGCTCGCTTTAAGATGATCCCAGTGACTGAGATGGAAAAAGCAAAAGCTATTTCAGATAAGTTATTGGCTGAAGATATGGCAAAATGGGGCATCCCACAAAGCGATCTGTCAACTGATTTTAGTGATTGGTATCGCACATGTGTCAACTGTATC